>CAZCIJ010000017.1:0-21433 GCA_964498265.1 uncultured Gaiellales bacterium
CCAGGAACGAGTGGTGCGATCACTTGCGCAAGGCCCACGGAGAACGCGGCGACGTCGGCAGCTCCGGACGTCAACCGGTACCAGCAGACGGTCTCTCTGCCCGAAAGCCACTCGGCGGCGAGCGTCGTCTTCCCGTATCCGGCTGGAGCTGTGAGGATGATGGACTGCGCCGCACAGGAGTCGAGCAGGCGCGTGAGTCTCGGCCGCTGCAGATGGTGGCGGTAGAGGGCCGGGACGTGGCTCGCCTCGGGCGGTTCCATCGGTGTCCGGCTTTGCGCCGAGACAGCGGAGACTAGCGGTAAACGCCGCAAGCCGATGTGGCCCTCGCCGAGTACGCACGCGTCCGCGGCAGCGCCGCGGACGCGTGGCGCCGTCATCCCCGGGCCCTTAGCGGCTGGAGCCGGATGTCTGGGGCTCGCAGGCCGCCTGGTCCAGGCTCATGGGGTCTTCGCCGGTCACGGAGCGGTACGCGAGCGGGATGTAGCGCCTGCGAGTCACTCCGAGCTTCGTGCGCAGGCCGTCGCAGTGGGCCTTGGCCGTGCGCGCGGTGACGCCGAGCCGGGCGGCGATCTCGTCGTTCGAGCAGCCCTCCGCGATCAGCTGGATGACCTGACGCTGCCTGGGGGTGAAGCTTGGGGTCGACATGGCAGGACTCTCTCAGGTGCGAGACCCGTGCGCCATTGGCCTACGGGTTGATCCTGTCCCTCTCCACCTTTGGGTGGAGGAACGCTGCCTCGTGGCCGAGGGCGTTCACCGCGCGCAGCTCCTCGCCGTCGAGGGCCCCGATGCGCTGGAGCAGGGCGAGCTCGTCGGAGAGGTGCGTGCGCATCATCTCGGGCCCGTCGGTTGCGATGGTGAAGCGCACCCCCCGGTCGGCGAACGTCCGAACCGCGTCGCGGAGCGCGTTCTCATCCGGGAACGCCCTCGTGAGCAGGTTCGACGTCGGGCAGATCTCGAGCACGATGCCGAGGTCCCCCAGCAAGCGCATCGTGGCCTCGTCCTGGGCCGCGAGGATGCCGTGGCCGATGCGCGCGGGCCGCAAGGTCTCGGCCACCTCGCCGATCTCGGCGAGACCTTGAGGACCGCCCTCTTCTCCGACGTGGATGGTCACCCCGAGCCCCGCCGTGCGGGCGGCCTCGACCAGCGGCGCGAGGTCGCGGTAGGGGTACGGGCCGGGGCGTGGCCCGGCGATGTCGATGCCCACAACGCCGCGCGGTCCCCAGCGGACGGCCTTCTCGACGATGATCGCGTTCTGCTCCGGCGTGAACGTCCGGTCCATCATGAGGATGAGCCCCGCGCGCACCTGCGGGTACTCGAGCTCGGCCCGGTCGAGGCCGCGGATGGCGGCGAGGATGATGTGGTCGAGGTCGCGCTCGCCGCCGCGATTTCGCTTCATCGGGTTGAAGCGCAGCTCGAGCGTGGTGATGTTCTGGCGGCGGTAGGCGCCGCCGATGGCTCCGTGCACCGAGCGCTCGACCGCGAGCGGGCTCGACTGGATGAGCTCCGTCCACCGGTAGATGTCGTCGAGCTCCGAAAGGCCCGGCACTCCGCGCGGCTCGACGCTGATGAGCTTCTCGAAGTCCCAGTAGTCCCTGGCCGGAAGCGCGATGCCTTGCTCGTGCGCGAGCGTCCACATCACCGCGGGATCCACCGAGCCGCCGAGGTGCGTGTGCAACTCGGCGAGCCCGTCGCGCCGGATCGCCTCGACGTCGTCGCTCATCGCAGGCGAGTCTACGAGCTTCCTTGAAGGGAGCTCCGAGCAGGCAACCGCCGGGCCAGTCGAGGAGGATGTGCCCGGCGGCTGTGAGGAGAGGAGGGAGCGGCGGCGCGGTGGACGCCGCCGCCCCTCTGCTGCGGGCCCTGAAGTGATTGCCGTCATCTCCCGGTCCGCAGGAGAGGAAGATCCCTCGCCGGAGGTATCGGCACGAGACCGGCAGGGCTTGAGTCTCTACGATGGAGTCGTGCGACACCCCTTCACGGCGCGCGCTCGTCGGCGGTTCCTCGCACCGCACCCGCTGTCGGCATCAGATCGCAGGACGTACTCGACGCAGTCGTAGATGAAGGTCGGCATCGTCGTCCCGTTCTCGTGGTCCTACTGGGGCGGTGTCGTCGAGCACGCCGAGCAGCACGCTCGCGGCCTCATGGCGCTCGGCCACGAAGCCCGCGTCATCATCGGCAACGACCCGCCGGGGCCGCTGTCGACGCTGCTCCATCCCCGAGCGGGACGTCACGGGCCGCTTCCCGACTTCGTCATTCCTGTCGGACGCACGGTGATCGTCCCCGCGAACGCGTCGCTCTCGAACATCTGCCTGACGCCACAGACCATTCTGCGAATGAAGCGGACCCTCGAGCGCGAACGGTTCGACGTGGTGCACGTCCACGAGCCCTACGTCCCGATCATCTCGCTCGCGGCCCTCTACTATCCGACCTGTCCCATCGTCGTCACCTGTCATGCGTCGGGGGGACGCTGGGCGGCCTGGGGCAAACGCTTCTGGGGCGTCCTCGCACCTCGCATCGATCACGTCATCGCCGTGTCCGAGCAGGCGCGCACGGCGGCCGAGCCGTTCTTCGATCAGCCGATCGAGGTCGTGCCGAACGGCGTGGCGCTCCCTGCTTCGGCGGATGCCGACGGGCGCGAGCACCGGGTCGTCTTCGTCGGCCGGCACGAGCAGCGGAAAGGCTTGCCCGTCCTGCTGCAGGCGTGGCCTGCCGTCTACGCGCGCACGGGCGCCAGGCTGCGAGTCGTCGGAGCCGATCCGCTCGCGGTTCGCTTCCTCGTGCGCCGCCTCGGCATCGCCGACGAGGGAATCGACGTGCTCGGGATCCTCACGACGGAGGAGCGGGACGCGGAGATCGCGGCCGCGAAGGTGCTGGCCGCTCCGGCGATCGGGAACGAGAGCTTCGGGATGGTGCTGACCGAGGCGTTCGCGCTCGCAACGCCCGTCGTCGCCTCCGCCATCCCGGGCTACACGGAGGTCGCCGGCCCTGACACGGCCGCGCTGGTGCCGCCGGGAGACGTGGCGGCGCTCGCCGACGCCCTGATCGGTCTCCTCGAGGATGAGTCGCGTAGGCGCGCGCTCGGCGAGCGAGCCCGCCGGGTCGCCTCCGAGCGCTACTCCTGGGAGCGGATCACGGAGCGCTTGGTCTCGCGCTACGAGTCGCTCGTCTCCGCCCGCGCGGCAGTGGGTATCGCGGCATGAGGCAGCGACTGCTGCACACGCGGCGCGGGCGAGTCGCGCTCTTGGGCGTCGCCCTCGGAGTCGCCGCGGGCCTGGCGATCTGGCGCTCGCCCGACCTCGGCTCGATCGCCGACGCGTTCCGGGCGGTGAGCTGGGCCTGGGTCGTAGCCGCGATCGGCATGAATCTCCTCTCCGTGCAGGTGCGCGCGGTGGCGTGGCACATCGTCCTCAACCAGGCGCTGCCCCCGCCGCATCCGCGGCACCGCTACGTCTTCTCGGCGTTCTGCGTCGGGCTTCTCGGCAACGCCGTCCTTCCTGGTCGCGTCGGCGAGGTGGCCCGCGTGGCCGTCATGGCGAAGCACGTCCCGAACGGTCATCGCACCTGGGGCTCGATCCTGGGCTCGCTCGTCGCGCACCGGCTCTTCGACGTCATTCCGACGGTGGGCCTCGTGATCTGGGTGGTCGTGGCCGCGCGCATTCCGAGCTGGGCGCATCCGGCGATCGAGGCGATCCTCGGCATCGGCGGCGCGCTCATCGTGGCCTCGTTCGTTCTCGTCTGGCGGCAGCGCCGGCGCGGGCACCCCGATGGCGACGCGATGGGCCGCCTCCGCCGACTCTGGTACATGGTCGTCCGCGGCCTTCACGTCCTCCACGCGCCGGGGCCCGCGGTGGCGGCCGCCTTCTTCCAGCTGCTCGGCTGGACGACGCAGATCCTCGCTGTCTACCTGGCCTTCAAGGCCTTCGACATCGACGCGCCCATCGCGGCAGCCGCTCTCGTCCTCCTCGTCGTGAACGTCGCCCTTGCCTTCCCGCTCTGGCCCGGGAGCATCGGGCTCTTCCAGGCGGCGACGGCGCTCGCGCTCCTGCCCTACGGCGTCGCCTACCAGCGAGGCTTCCTGTACGGGATCGGGCTTCAGGCCATCGAGGCCTCCGTCGGCATCGGCCTCGGCCTCCTCTTCCTCGCCCGCGAGGGGATCTCGTTCGCGATGCTGAAGCAGATCCCGAAGGTCTCGGTCGAGGACGTCGAGGAGGAGCTCGGGGAAGCTGGAGAGGCGCGGCAGGCGGGCGACGAGCGAGCGCCCGTTCCGGCGGGCAGGGCGTGAAGGTCCTCTGCTGTCCTGACAGCCTCAAAGGAGTGTTGACGGCCCGCAGCGCCGCGGGCGCGCTCGCCGTCGGCGTCGGCCGGGCGGGCCTCGAAGCCGAGCTCCTTCCTCTCGCCGACGGAGGGGAGGGCACCGCGGATGCGCTTGCCGAGGCGCTCGGCGGGGAGTGGCGCGGCGCGGAGGTGCACGATCCCCTCGGCCGCCTAGTCCAGGCCCGTTACCTGCTTCTCCCGGACGGCCGGGCAGTCGTCGAGTCGGCCGAGGCGATCGGGCTCGAGCGCCTTGCGCCCGCCGAGCGCGATCCGATGCGAGCCAGCTCGGCCGGGCTGGGCGAGCTCATGCGCGCCGCCGCCGCGTCCGGGGCCCGCGAGATCCTCGTGACGCTCGGCGGAAGCGCGACCGTGGACGGGGGTGTCGGCCTGCGCGCCGCTCTCGGGCGCGAGGGCCTCCCGGGCGTCCGCTTGCGCATCGCGTGCGACGTGCGCAACCCGCTGCTCGGCGAGCGCGGCGCCGCTCATGCCTTCGGCCCCCAGAAGGGAGCGACCCCTGCCCAGGTCGAAGAGCTCGAGCGACGGCTGGCGGCGATGGAGGAGCTCCGAGCGGTCGCTCACCTCCCGGGCGCCGGAGCCGCCGGAGGCCTAGGCGCCGCCCTCGCCGCCCTGGGAGCCGATCTCGTTCCGGGGAGCGAGCTCGTCCTCGAGACCGTCGGATTCCGCCGGCGGCTCGCGGGCGCGGCGCTCGCCATCACGGGCGAAGGACGAGTCGACGCCACGTCGGCCGAGGGCAAGGTCCCCGCTGCCGTGGCAGCCGCCTGCGCCGCCGGCGGCGTCGCTTGCGCGGTCTTCGGGGGCACGGTCGAGGGGGGGGTCGAGGCGCTCTACGAGCTCGGGGCGAGCGCCGTCCTCTCGCTGAGCGGCGACCCGGCGAGGGCGCACGACGATCTCACCCGGCTCGGCGAGGCGCTCGGGCGGCTCGCGCGGGCGCTCCGAGCCTGATGCCGATTACCTCTACAGAGCCCCGCCGGCGGTGGCCGGCGCGTTGGCCGTTGCGCCATCGTCGCCGACCTCCTCCCTGGCGAGGAAGCTCTCGGCGAGCAAGAGATTCGTCTCGCTTGCCCGGCGTACGGTGTCGAGCAGGTCGGACATGCTCGACTCCTCCTCGAGCTGCTCCTTCAGGAACCACTGCAGGAACTCCTCGCCGACGTAGTCGGCCTCCGCGCGCGCCATGCTCATGAGCTCGGAGATCTGCTTCGTCACGGTCTGCTCCTGCTTGAGCGCGAGCGCGACCGGGTCGACGGCGTTCGTGAAATCGGTCTTCGGCGCCGCGACGCCCGGAATGGTCACGACGTGGTCTCGATCGAGCAGGTAGCGCACCATCATCATCGCGTGGTTGCGCTCCTCGACCGCCTGCCGGTAGAAGTGCGCGGCGAGCTGGGGCAGCGTCAGGTCGTCGAAGTAGACGGCGATCGCGATGTACTGCTGCTCGGCCGCGAACTCGCGTGCGATGTGGGCGTTCAGTGCCTCGTGAAACGTCTGCTTCGTTGGCATGGCTGCACCCTATCACCCGTTCTCGCCTTCCTCTGTCCCGAGCTTCTCGAGCCGGCTCTGGGCGGCGTCGAGCTTGGAGACGCAGAGGCGGTAGAGCTCGCGACCGCGCTCCCAGAGCGCGGTCGCCTCCTCGAGCTCCGCCTCGCCGCTCTCGAGCCGCGCGACGATGCGCTCGAGCTCGGCTCGCGCCTCCTCGAACGTCGGCTCAGCCACTGCGTACGTCGTCCACCGTCGCGCCGAACGAGCCGCGAGCTAGCTCGATGTCGACGTGGTCTCCGGGGCCGAGCGCCTCGGCGGCGCGCACGATCGCGCCGTCGCCGCGGACGATCGCGTAGCCGCGCGCGAGCGTGGCGGCCGGCGACAGTGCGTCGAGCCTGGCGCCGAGCGCCTCGAGCCGCGAGCGCGCCCGCTCGAGGACCAGCGCAGGCGCGCGAGCAAGGCGCTCGGCGCTTGCTTCGAGGAGGCTCCGCTTGCGCTCGACGAGGAGCACCGGAGCCTGCGCCAGCCGCAGCCGCGATCGCTCGAGGTCGTCGAGGAGTTCGCGCGCGTCGGGAACGACGAGCCGCGCCGCCGCGGTGGGCGTCGATGCCCGCCGGTCCGCGACGAGATCGCACAGCGGGACGTCCTGCTCGTGGCCGATCGCGCTCACGACGGGAACCGGACAGGCGGCGATCGCTCGCACCAGGCGCTCGTCGCTGAAGGGGAGCAGATCCTCGAAGCTTCCGCCGCCGCGGGCCAGCACGATGACGTCGACGCCCGACTCGCAGAGCCGCTCCAGCGCCCACGCGATCGCACCGGGCGCTCTCGGCCCCTGGACGTAGGTCTCGGCGAGGAGGATCCTCGCCGGCGGGAAGCGGCTGCGGATCGACGAGACGACGTCGTGCTTGGCCGCAGCGTCGCTCCCGGTCACGAGACCGATCAGGCGCGGGAACCGCGGCAGGGAGCGCTTGCGTGACTCGGCGAAGAGTCCCTCTGCGGCCAGACGCCGCTTCAGCGCCTCGAGCTGGGCCATCACCTCGCCCAAGCCGAAGCGCTCGATCGTCTCCGCCCGCAGGCGGAAGATTCCGCGTGCGGCCCACAGCTCGGCCCGGCCGTACACGTGCACCCGCGCGCCGTCGGCGACCGCGAGGCGGAGCGCGTCGAACGCCGTCCGGGCGATCGAGACCGATACCGAGGCGCCGGCGACGGGATCCTTGAGCGTGATGAAGACCGTCGGACGGTCCTCCTGCCGCGCGATCTCGGTGATCTCGCCCTCGACCCAGACCGCCGGCAGCCTCGCCAGCCAGGAGGCGACCCCCTCGTTGAAGCCCGCGACCGTGTAGACCTTGCGGTCGCCGTAGTAGACGGGCTCTGGCTTCACCCGTTCACATTCCGGACAGGTGCCTAGATCAGGATCTCGGCTGCCGTCTCGGGTGAGCAGCCACGCTCGACGAGGCCGACCGCGGCATGAAGGTCCGCGTCGCTCTCGGCGAGACGCTCCGCGACCTCGACCGGGTACCCGGCCTCGATGAGGACATGGAGCCGCCAGCCGTGAACCTTGGCGCGCTCGTCCTGTCCTGGCTCGAGGGTCTGCATCTCCTCCATCGTGACGGTAGGGGTTCTCGCTCGCTAGGACGAACCCTGCGCGTGAAAAGTCAGCCAACCTCCACGAGCCGGCGAGCCTTTACGGAAACCTTACGGGCCTTACGCACGCTCACGCTCGATCGTCTGCTCGACGGAGCGGAGCATCCGCTCGAACTCTCCCAGCTTCGCTGCGAGCTCGAGCTCGATGTTCGCCTCGAACGCCACCAGCCGCTCGTTCGCCGCCTCCAGGGAATGCTCAAGGCGCTCGCTCAGCGCCTTGATGCGCTCGTTCGAGATGCCGGTCTGCACCTCCGCCGCCCGGACGACGTCGTCGACTTGGCGCTGGAGCTTGACGGCCGAGTTCTGCGCCGTCTCGGCGATACGTGTCGCCACCTCCTTCTCGGCGCTTCGCGTGAACGCATCCATGGAGAGCTCGAGCTCCCGCCCCAGGCGCTCGGCGGTCTTCTCGCGCGAGTCGCGCAGCTGCTGGTCGAAGCGCCGCTCGGCGTCCTCGCTCAGCCGAACGACGGCCCGGTCCAGCATGCGCTCGAGCGTCTCCAGGTGGCGACGCTCCGTCTCCTCGATCACCTGCGCCAGCCGCGTTCTCGCCTCGACCTCCTCGCGCGCGATCTGCTCGCGCAGCGACCGCTCGCGCGTCCGTAGCCGTTCGCTCACCTCGTGCAGGGCGCGACGGCGTTCGGCCGCGTGCGTCTCGATCTCACCGTGTGCCGTCTCCTCCGCCTGCTTGAGGGCCCGATCGAGCTCCCCGCGGACCCGCGCGATCGCGTCGTTCTGCAGCTCCTCGAGGCTGGCGACCTCGGCGGCGTGCTCCTCGAGGCGCTGCTCGTGGGCCTTCAAGGCCTCCGCTTGGCGGCGGATCAAGTCCTCGAGTCGCGCTTTCAGCTGCTGCTGGGCCCGCTCGAGGTCCGACGCCCAGGCGGTCAGGCGCTGCTCGAGTCGCTGCTGGTTCTGGGAGATCGTCTCGACGAGAGCGGCGCTCGCCGCCGCGCTCTCCTGCTCGACGGCGCGCCGCCGGTCCTCGCGGAGGCGCCGCTCCTCCTCCCCCAGCAGATGCCGGGTCTCTGCTCGCTCGCGCGCCAGCGTCTGCTCGAGTGCCGCCATCCGCTCTCCTGCGTGGACGCTGAGGGCTGCGTCGAGCTCGCCGAGGAGGCGTGCCTGCTCGTCCTCGACCGCACGCAGGCGGCGCAGGCCGCGGGAGAGCCCGAGCGCCCCGGCCTCGGCCGCGCTCGCCGCGACGAGGCCGGCGAAGGCGACGAGGAGCTTCTCCCAGTCCCAGCGCCCCGTGGCGAGCCCGACGGCGAAGACGGTCCCGGCCACGCCGGCGAGCCCTGCCAGGACGGCGACGCCGTACACGAGCGCACGATCAGGCGCCCGGCCGAGCACGACGCCGACGAAGGACGCGCCGACGAGGGCGATCCCGACCGCGAGCAGGATCTCGACGGTCGCCACCATGCCCCCATGGTAGGGGCTGCCCGTGTCGGCAGCTAGTCGCGGTTGAGGGCGCGGAAGCGCGCGAGCGCGGCCTTCGCGATACGCCCGGCGAGGACGTCCGAGCTCGTTCCCGCGCCGCCCGCGTCGTAGGTCATGACCGCGGCGACGAAGCCGCCGCCGCCCCAGTAGACGAGGCCGTTGTCGTGGCGCGCGTTCTCGATCCAGCCGGCCTTGTGCGCGACCGTCGCCATGCGGGGGAGGAAGCGGGCGAGCTTCGACGAGTCGGTTACGTGGACGAGCAGGTAGAGGAGGTACCTCGCCTCTTCCGGGGAAAACGCGCCTCCGAAGCGCGAGATGAGAGGCCCGCGGCCGCCCGCGGCCAGGTGGACGTCCGCGAGCAGGCGGGCGAGGTCGGCGGCAGACGTGTACTTGCCGCGCGGGATCGAGGGTTGCTCATCGACCCGGATCGGGATTGCGCTCGCTCGCATGCGTTGCTCCTCGATCTCGTAGCCGCCGTACATCTCGCTGTCGACGAGCCCGAGCGTGCGCATGAGCGAGTTCACCCGGGCCGAGCCGCCGCTCGTCGAGCCTCCGATGAGCACCTCCAGGCTGTTCGCGGCGCGGTTGTCCGAGTCGAGGATCATGGAGCGCATCAGCGCGTCGAGCGTCGATCCGCGCGCCGGCGGGCCGCGCTGTGCTCGCAGCGCCTCGACGGCGATCGCGAGCTTGAGCGTCGAGCCGGCCGGGAATCGCGCGCGGGCGTTCCAGGCCGCCCCGACGCCCGTGGTCAGGTTGTGGACGTAGGCGGCGGCGGCGCCCGGGTAGGCACGGAGGAGGCTCGTAATCCGGGTCTGCAGGACGCTGTCGACTCGCGACCCGACCGGGCGCGGCGCCGCCGGCGGCGGCAGTCCGACCACCGGCTCGACGGCCGCGGAGGCGCGCTCTCGACCCCGCCGATCGACCGCGACGATCCTCAGCCGCGAGTCGCGCGGCGGCAGCTTGACGCGGACCGTGTCCTGGCGGCCGCGGACGCGGCGGATCGCGATCCGCTTGCCGTTCACGACGACCACCAGTCGCACGGTGCCGCTCGGGAGCTGGGCTGCGATGCGTCCGAACGAGACCTGGTACGGAGCAGGGGCGATGATTCTCGGCGTCGCCTCCGCTTGCGCAACCGGGGCGGCGACCACGAGGCTCATGTAAGGCGCATGATAAGGAGGCCGGCCGCCACGGCGACCGCCGCGACGGTCAGCGCGCGCAACGCCGTCTCCGGCGCGCCGGTGAGAGTGGCGCGCGTGATCGTCTCGTGGCCGCCGTCGCGCCGCTCGATGAGACCCGACACGGCGACCGCTCGCCGACGGACGTCGCGGACCTGCGTCGAGAGGCGGCGCTGGGCGAAGCTGAGGGCGCACGCGTAGAGAGCGGCGAGGACGGCGTCGCCGCGGATGCGGCCCGTCTGGGCGAAGTAGCCGGTAAGCACGGGGAACGCACCCCAGGCGAGCGCGAACCAGACGTCCGAGTGGAAGCGACCGGCAGCGAGCTCGAGGTTGTACGCGCCGACGATGAAGACGCCCAGGGCGACGAACAGCCCGATCCACGGGTCGACGGCGACCGCGGCGTAGATCCCGATGGCCGCGGCGCCGCCGATCGAGGCGAGCGCCAGCGAGACGAGCGCCGGTCCGCGGATTCGTGTCCGCAGAGGCCGCCCGTTGAGCTCGTCGAGCGCATGCGCGCCGATGCCGACCGCGAGGAAGAACGCTGCGAGGGTCGCGCCGAGGTCGGCGACCGAGAGCGTCGGCGCCAGCGACGCGCCGACGACGACGTAGCTCAGGTGCCAGAGGGTGTACGGGGGGTGGAGCAGGGTCAGGTAGTCGCGCCATCCGCCCGGAGCGAGGGCGTAGAAGGCAGGGCGGGGCGCCTCAGTCGCCACGAACTCCCCAGACGACGATTCCGCCGCCGAACGTGAGCCGACGGGCCTGAACGCGCCACAGGCCCGCCTCCCGCCAGAGCGCGAGGAGGCGATCGAGCGGGCAGCGCTCGTAGAACCCGCGGATGCTCGGCCCGAGGAAGCGTCCGACGTCCTCCCATGCGGGGGAGATCGCGCGGCCGAGCAGCGGCAGGCCCGCGCCCACGTACCAGTCCCACAGCCACCGCGTGAGCGGGTGCGGAGGGACGAAGAAGTCGAGGCCCGCGATCCGCCCTCCAGGGCGCACGACCCGCGCCAGCTCGGCGAGGGTTGCGCCGGGGTCGTCCACGTATCGGAGCAGGTACGTGAAGGTGAGCCCGTCGAAGTGCTGATCTGGAAACGGCAGCGCTTCGGCTCGGCCCTCGACAAGCTCGACGCGATCGTCGAGCCCGGCTCGCTCGACCCGGCGGCGGCCTTCGGCGAGCATCTCCCGGCTCTGGTCGATCCCGACCACGGAGCAGCCGCTGCGCCGGGCGAGCTCGATCGCGACCGCGCCCGTTCCCGTGGCCACGTCGAGCATCGTCTCTCCGGGCCGGGCTGCGACCCGCGAGACGAGGAACCGCCGCCAGCGCGGGTCCTGTCCGAAGCTGAGCAGCGCCTCGTACCGGTCGTACGTGAGGGCGAGCGGCGCGAACAGTCGCACGGCCTCGCGGTTGAGGTCGGTCTGCGGACCGTGCGGCGCGATCACCTGGGTATTGTTGCGGCGGTGGCACTCGAGGACGAGCTGAGCGCCACCGCCGCGGCGGCGGAGGCGTTCCTCGAACCCGGCGAAGCGCTCGCCGGCGTGATCGCCGCCGAGCCGTCGGCGGGACTCAGGCTGTACCTGTGCGCGTACGGCGGCGGCGGCGCGATCACCTGGCTTGCTCTCGACCGCGAGGGACAGCCCGTCGCCGATCTCGCCCTCGTCCGGGACGCCGTCGCGATCGTCGGGCTCTGCGAGCTGGCGGAGGAGAACGCCGGCGGGGGCGACCTCGCCGAGCTGCGGCGGCGCTTGGCCGACCTCGCCGAGCGGGAGGCGCCGGCGGGCATCGAGGAGGCTCAGACGGCCGCGGCGGCGCTCGAAGCCGCGCTCGCCCGGCCGCCGCGGGTGGCGAGCCTCGCCTACCTGGACGCCGTCGGCGCTGCCGCCACCCACTTGGAGCAGACGCTCGGCGAGGTGGGGACCTCACCCTTCGGCCGTGCGATGTCCTCGGGACACGGCGCCGTCGACGAGCTCGCCCGCGACGTCGAGCGAAACTACAAGCGACGCTTCGCCTGAGCGAGCGCGCCCCAGCGAGGAAGCGTCATTCTGAAAGGAGCTCTGAGCGTCATCGAAAGGAGGCTCATGGAGGGTGGATTCGGCTTTCCGTTCGGGGGAGACCCCGAGGAGCTGATGCGCGGCCTGCGCGAGTTCGCCGAGCGTCAGACCGAGGCGATGCAGGAGTCCCAGCGGGAGCAGTTCGCGACGCTGACCCTGAACACGGCCGTCGAGCTGACGGGCGCCGCGATGCAGCGCCTGAGGGTCGGAGGCAGCATCGACGAGCAGGCTCTCGCGCTGCGAGACGCGATGCGGGTGCTCTTCCCCGAGGCAGTCGCCCTCGTCTCGGCCGCGCGCCAGGGCTTCATGCGCGAGTCGTAGCCGCTCGACTAGCGTCCCGCGGCCGCGAGGGCGACGGCGCCGACAGCCGCCACGAGGCCGCCGGCGATCGCGCCCAGCGCAAGCGCGTGACCGACGGGCGTGGCCGACCGCCGCCGGCCGACGACGCCGGCCGCGATGAAGCCCGCGTCGACGATCGGGCCGGCGAGCTGCGAGATCGTGTACATGAACAGGCCGACCGAGACGGCGACCGCGAACGATCCGGCCGCGACCGAGAGCCGCGCGAGCGGACCCCACGCTCCCGGCTGGGTCTGACCTCGCTCCACGCCCCCATCCTAGAAACTGCGGCCCATGCCGCAGATCGCCTCCCGCGACGCCGACGACCGTCGCGTCTACGGGTCGCCGGCGTTTCTCGCGATCACCGGACTCTTCGTGATGGCGCTCGTGCTCTCGAACGTCATCGCCGTCAAGCTCGTCGGGGTGTGGGGGCGAGTGTTCGACGCGGGAACGCTCCTGTTCCCGCTCACGTACCTGCTCGGCGACGTCCTCACGGAGGTCTACGGATATCGGCGGTCGCGGCTCGTGATCTGGGTCGGATTCGGCGCGAGCCTCGTGTCCATCGGCGCCATCCAGATCGCGCTCGCGCTTCCGCCGGCAGGCTTCTGGGAGGAGAACGAGGCCGCGTACGAGGCAGTGCTCGACACCACCTGGCGGATCTTCCTGGCCTCGCTGACGGCGTACCTCGTGGGCGAGTTCACGAACGCCTACGTGCTCGCCAAGCTCAAGATCGCGACGAGGGGCCGCTGGCTCTGGTCGCGCACGATCTCGTCGACGGTGGTCGGCGAGGGGCTCGACTCGGCCATCTTCTCGACCATCGCATTCGCGGGAACCGGTGTCCCGCTGGCCAATCAGATCCTGACGATCTGGGTGATCAAGGTCGCGTGGGAGACCGCGGCAACGCCGCTGACGTACGGGATCTGCGGCTTCCTCAAACGTCGAGAGCAGATCGACGTCTACGACGTGGGGACGAACTTCAACCCGTTCGCGCTGGCGTCGCGGGCTCGCTGACGAGCAGGCGGTTGACCGTCTCGAGCGCGGTGACGAGCTCCTCCCGGTCATCGGCCGGCAACTCGTCCATGAACCGCTCGAGCGCCCGAACGAACCGCTCGCGCCTGAGCGCGTGCTCGCGGCGCCCTCTCGGCGTGGCGGTCACGCGTACGGCGCGCGCGTCGTCGGGATCGGCCTCGCGGCGCACGAGCCCGCGGGACGCGAGCGCGTCCACCGTCCGGCTGGCTGTCGCGTCGGTGACGCCCAGCTCCTCGGCGAGCGCGCCGATCCGCAGCGACTGCTCGAGCACGATCGTCCGCAGCGCGAGCGCCTGCGGGCTCGTCAGCTCCGACGCGGCCAGTGTGCCCTCCTGGTCGCGGCGACGGAGGATCTCCGTCCGCAGGCGGACGATGCCGTCCGCCAGACGCTCGAGGTCGCGGCGCCTCATCGGGCCCGCGCAGGCACCGCCACCTCGTCGAAGCGTGGGCGCAGCCTCGTGTCGGGGAGCAGGAGGACGGCGACGAACGCGATCGCGACCATGACGAGCCCGAGGGCGAAGGCCGGGTGCAGCGCCGCGGCGAGCGCTGCCGGAGTCGCCTCGGAGAAGGTCGGATTGCCGAGGCGGCCGGCAACGAGCGCGCCCATCAGCGTCACGCCGACGGACGAGCCGATCCAGCGTGAGAACTGCGTCGAAGCCGTGGCGACCCCCATCAGCTCGAGGGGTGCCGCGTTCTGGACGACGATGACGAGCGTCTGCATCATCAGCCCGACGCCGATACCGAGGATAGCGACGTTCCTGATCGCGTCGCCCGTCGTCGCATCCGTACCCATGGTCGCGAGCAGCGCGAAGCCTGCGGCCATGAACGGCGGCCCGGCGAGCAGCACGGGACGCGACCGGCCGGTTCGCGCCATGATCTGTCCCGCGACTGCGCTCGCTGCGACCCAGGAGAGCATGAGCGGGGTCAGCACGGCGCCAGCGCTCGTGGCGCTCTCGCGCAGCACGCCCTGGACGAACAGCGGCACGAACGTGAGCGCGCCGAACGCGGCCGCTCCGATGGCGAACAGCGCCACGTCGGCGCTCGCGACCGTTCGCCGTCGCAGGAGTCCGAGCGGGACGAGCGGCTCCTTCGCGTGGCGCTCCCATGTCACGAATGCGGCGAGCAGCAGGGCTGACGCGAGCAGGAGGCCAACGATCAGCGGCGAGCCCCAGCGATGGTCGACCCCGCCCGACGAGGCGGCGACGAGCCCGGCGCCGGCGCCGAGCGTGAGCAGCGCGGCCCCCACGTAGTCGATCCGGCGCTGCTCTCGACCGCCGTGGCGGCCGAAGCCGAACCAGACGACGGCGAGCGCGAGCGCGGCGACCGGCAGTGTCACGAAGAACGCCAGCCGCCACGAGGCGTTGTCCGAGATCCACCCTCCGAGCGTGGGGCCGGCGACGGCCGAGCAGGCGAAGACCGAGCCCATGAGGACTTGCCACTTTCCACGCTCGCGCGGGGCGATGATGTCGCCGATGACGGCGACGCCCAGCGGGACGAGCCCTCCCGCGCCGAGCCCCTGGAGCGCGCGTCCGGCGACGAGCACCTCCATCGAGGTCGCCAGTCCTGCGACGACGGATCCCGCTGAGAAGAACGAGATCGCGGCGAGAAAGAGCGGGCGGCGCCCGTAGAGGTCCGAGAGCTTCCCGTAGAGCGGGATGGTCACCGTGGCGCTGAGGACGTAGGCGCTGAAGACCCACGAGTAGTGCCCGAGCCCACCGAGCTCGCCGACGATGCGGGGAAGCGCAGTCGCCGCGATCGTCTGGTTGACGGACGCGAGGAACATCCCGAGCAGAGTGCCCGCAAGGACGACGAGGGTCCGTCTCCTTCCCAGGGGATAGACCCTGCGATCATTCATTTCGTTGCACAATGAAACTATAGCCCGCAGGTGACTGCAGGGAACCCTGGCTGCCGCGGTCCTGCTGACGTGGGGGCCGAGCATGCTCGGCTACTCCCTGCTCGCTCACGCGAGCAGGGAGTAGCCGCCGTCGACGACGAGCGTGTGCCCGCGGACCATGGCGGCGGCGGGCGAGGCGAGGAAGCAGACTGCGTCGGCGATGTCGCGGGGCTCGACGAGACGGCCGGCGGGCGTACGGTCGCGGAAGAAGGCGAGCATCTCGTCGCGGCGCTCGAAGTAGTCGAGCGCCCCCGTCTCCACGAGGCCGGCGGAGACCGCGTTGACGCGCACGTCGAGCGGGGCAAGCTCGACGGCGAGGTAGCGCACGAGGGCCTCGATGGCCGCCTTCGAGACGCCGACGAGGACGTAGTCGTCGAGCACGCGCGTCGCGCCGAGGCTCGAGAGCGCGATGATCGAGCTGCCGGGCGGCAGCGACGGCCCTGCGACTCGGGCGAGGGTGAAGAGCGAGCGCGCGTTGGCGTTCAGCGTCCAGTCCCAGTGCTTCTCGTCGAGCTCGAGCGCCGGCCGGATGACCCCAGTCGCGGCGTTCGCGACCACGACGTCGAGCGGGCCGGCCTGCTCGAGCAGACCGGCGAGCCGCGCGGGATCGCCGACGTTGCCCCGGAGGAGCGCCGGCTCGGCGCCCAGGGCCTCGAGCTCGCGGGCGGTTTCCTCGGCGGCCCGGTCGGCGCGCAGGTACCCGACCGCAACCCGTGCCGCACCCAGCTCCGCGAAGCGCACCGCGATCGCCTTTCCGATCCCTCGGGAGCCGCCCGTGACGAGGACGGCCTTGCCGGTGAAGTCGCCGCTAATCGGCGCTGGACCGGGCCGGGCGGTGGCTGGGGATGGAGTCCCAGCCGATCCGGGTCGCCGGCTCGAGTGGCCCCTCCTCGGCCTTCGAGCTCGAGCGGCCGAGCCGGTCGAGCAGCGCGATCTGCTCCTCCCCGTAGCGCCGCGCCGGATGGTCCTCGGGCAGATCGCGGACGAGGTCGCGCACGCGCGCGCGAATCTGGTAGGCGAAATGCGGCGTCGCCGCACAGACGAGCGCCTGAACGTCCTCCACCGTTGGGTCCGCCCGCTCGGCCATCGGGGGAGACCTTAGCATCGCGTCGGCGCACGATCGCTTCGTCCAGCGCGCGATCGCGTCGTCGCGGGTCCGGCGGCACGGGGGTCTCCATGCGAGCTGCCGCCCTGCGCTCCCGCTCTCGCGGCGGGCGGTCGTGTGCCCGGCGCCGCCGTCTATCCTGGCCCTGCGATGGACGGACGGCCCCAGGCGACCATCTTCGTCGACTTCGACGGGACGATCACCGAGAACGACCTGCTCGACCGGATCGCCCAGACGTTCGGCGATCCCGACGTCTACCGGGAGGTCGACGAGCGCCTCGACGAGGGCTCGATCACCCTCCACGAGGTCCTCCGTCGGGAGTTCGAGCCGGTGCGCGCGCCGCTCGACGAGGTCGTGTCGTGGGTCATCGACAACACGGCCGTGCGAGCGGGCTTCGGCGAGCTCGTAGGGCTCGCACGGCGGCGGGGTTGGCGGCTGATCGTTCTCTCGAGCGGCTTCCTGGAGCTGATCGAGCCGGTGCTCGCCCGCGAGGGTCTCACCGACGTCGAGCTGCTGGCGAACCGGGTCGATCCGGCGCCGAGCGGCTGGCGCGTGCACTTTCGCGACGAGAGCTTTTGCCCCGTCTGCGCCGAGCCGTGCAAGCGGGCCGCGGTGCTCGGCGAGGCCGACCAGGGCGTGAGCGTCTACGTCGGCGACGGCTTCTCCGACCGCTGCGGGGCGCGTGCCTCGGACGTCGTCTTCGCGCGCCGCGGCCTCGCCGACTACCTCGGCGGCGAAGGCCTTCCCTTCGAGCCCTTCGACGACTTCTTCGACGTCGTCAGGGGAATCGAGTCCCGCCTCGCTCCGGAGGGCGACGAGCGGCTCGCCTCTCGCGAAGGCGGCCGGCTACCCGGGAGCGGCCCTGCGGGGTAAGCGGCCCGTGATCGTCGAGCTGCCGCGCCCTTACGACTTCGCGCTCTCGCTCGAGCGCTATCGAACCTTCGGGCCGGACCTCGTCTACCTGTGGCACGAGGGTGGCCTCCACCGCGTGTTCGGCGACCGCGAGGTGCGGATCGCGCCGGCCGACGGCGGCGTCTCGGTCGAGCCGTCCGATCCTGCGCTCGCGCGGCAGGTGGCGCGCATGCTCGGCGCCGGCTTCGACCTCGACGGGTTCGGACGGGGAGCGGGACGGGATCCGGTGCTCGCCGGGCTCGTCGGGCGGCTCCCGGGCTTCCGGCCGCCGCTCGCACCCGACGGGTTCGAGCAGCTCGTCTCGGCGATCACGACCCAGCAGATCTCCCTGCGGGCGGCGCTCGCGATCCGAAACCGTCTGGTCGAGCGGTTCTCGGCTCGAGTGGGGAGGGCGTACGCGTTCCCCTCGCGCGAGACGCTCGCCGGCGCGAGCGTGCCGCAGCTCACCGCGCTCGGCCTCTCCGCGAGGAAGGCCGAGTACGTGATCGGGCTGGCGCGGGCGGATCTCGACTTCGGCGCCCTCGCGGGCCTGCGCGACGACGAGGTCGTCGCGCGCCTGACGGCGCTCCCCGGGGTCGGCCGGTGGACGGCCGAGTGGTTCCTCGCGCGCCATCTCGGCCGCCCGGACGTCTGGCCGGCTGGCGACCTCGGGCTGCAGAGGGCGGTCTCGGTGCTCTACCTGGGCGGCCGCAGGATCTCCGAGGCGCAGGTCCGGGAGCTCGGGGAACGGTTCTCCCCCCACCGCAACCTCGCAGCCCACTACCTTCTCAGTGGCGTGCGAGTGCTCGGAGCATGAACGTCCGACGCGGAACACCCGCCGACCTGCCGCTCTTCGAGCAGCTCTGGCGGGAGTTCGAGCGCGAGATGCCCGAGCCGCCCTGGCGCGACCCGGACGAGCAGGCGGAGCTCGGCGAGGTGCGCGACTACGTCGAGAACGCGCTCAGCCTGGTCGCGGAGGACGATGGCCGGCCGATCGGCTTCGCGCTCGCGAAGCTCGAGACGCCGCGGGTGTGCTTCGTGAGCGACCTCTACGTCCGCCCGGAGGCGCGCAGGAAGGGCGTCGCGAAGGCCCTCATCACCGAGGTGGCGAGCTGGTGCGCCGGCCTGGGAGCGGAGGTGCTGACGCTCGAGATCCTGAGCGCGAACGCCGAGGGCCGCGCCGTCTACGAGCGCCTCGGCTTCGACGAGGAGTCGCGCAAGCTCGTGACGCCTGTGGCGGCGATTGCCGGGCGGCTCACCGAGGAGGTGCACGGCCCGTCCTCGGGCTCCATTCACGTGCAGACGGACGACATCGAGGCCGTGGTTCGGGCGGTGCGGCAGTACGTGCCTCGGCTTCCGGGCGGCTCCCGCGGAAGCGTCGTCACGCCGCCGGACAACGGCTGGACGGGGGTCTACGACGAGCTCTGCGACCGGGAGCCGGCGATGCTGCGCCGCCTCGCCCTCGAGCTCTCCGACCGTATGGGCGCGGTCGTGCTCGCCATCGGCATCGAGCACGGCGACGTCGTCCGCTTCATCCTCTTCGAGCGCGCCAGGATCGTCGACGAGTACCTCTCGGTGCCCGAGTACCACGGCCCGCTCCCGCCCGGCGACGTGATCGGCCTCGGCGCCAACCCGACCGTCGTCGCACGCCTGACCGGGGCCGACCCGGCTCGGATCCGCGAGATCGCGCGCACGGCGCACAACCCGGCGGAGCTGGCTCCCGCGCCGGAGCTGCTCGCCGGAATCGCGTCCGCCATGGGTGTTCCGGCCGCGACCGTCGCGTACGGCGCGGCCGGGGACGTCCCGGGCGCTGTCAGGCTCGATCGCTAGAGCCCCGCCGCGTAGCCGTCCTTGCGCGGGTCGGAGCCTCCGACGAGGGCGTCGCCCGCGAGGAGGATCGCCTGCCCCCCGCCGAACCGGAACACGTCGTCGTCGTGCACGATCCGGTGCCCGAGCGCCTCGAGCCGCCCGCCCTCCTGCCACAACCCCTCCTCGAGGAGGACGGCGTCTCCCTCGATGCGGAAGCGGGGCCGGTCGAGCGCCGCCTGGGGGTCGAGCCCGTCGTCGACGAGCGCCGAGACGAGCTGCACGTGCGCCTGGGCCTGGATGAAGCCGCCCATGACGCCGAACGGGCCCCAGAGCCGCCCGTCGCGGAGCAGCAGCCCGGGGATGATCGTGTGGTACGGCCGTCGCCCTGGCTCGACGCGTCCGTGGACCGCGAAGCAGGCACCCCGGTTCTGAAGGACGACGCCGGTGCCCGGGGCGACCACCCCCGAGCCGAAATCGCCGAACAGACTCTGGATGAACGAGACGGCCATGCGGTCGGAGTCGACCGCGCACAGGTACACCGTGCCCCCCGGCGGCTCCGCCGCCCGTGGCGGAGTGTCCGACCGGCGCTGCTCGACGTGCGCCGCGTCGAGCAGATCGCGCACGTCAGCGCCGTCGCGCACGTGCGCGAGCGCGTCGGCGAGCGCGAGGCGCACGGCGTCGATCTGGCTCGGCAAGTCCGGCCTCCAACCCTCGAGCAAGCCGAGCCCCTCGAGCGCCGCCACCCCCTGCGTCGGCGGCGGAAGCTCGAGCACCTCGACCCCTCGATACGCCGTGCGCAGCGGCTCGACCCACCGTGGCTCGAAGCCGGCGAGGTCGCGCTCGTCGAGCCAGGTCGCCGAGACGATCGCCTGTGCCACGCGGCCCTGGTAGAAGGCGCCGGCGCCGGCGCCGGCGATCGCGCGGAGGGTGGCCGCAAGCTCGGGGAAGGACACGCGCGCGCCCACCCGTGGTACCGGGCCCAGCTCCGGAGGCGCGCCGCCCGTGGCCCAGCGCGCCGCGGTCATCGGGGCGACCGCGAATCCGCGCTCGGCGGCGTCGATGGCATCGGCAAGGCACGCGTCGAGGCCGAGGCGCCCGTACCGCTCGGCCAGCGCGGCCCAGCCCGCGACCGCCCCTGGAACGGAGACGGAGAGCGGCCCGCGCTCGTGCACGGGCTCGAGCGGCTCCGCCGCCGCGGGCGCGGGGCCTGCCGCGTCGAGGCCCTCGACGCCGCCCTCGCGCCACACGATCGCGAAGCAGTCTCCGCCCACGCCCGTCGCCATCGGCTCGGCGACGGCGCAGACGGCGGCGGCGGCGAGCGCGGCGTCGACCGCGTTCCCGCCCTTCTCGAGCATCCGAAGGCCGGCGCGCGTCGCGAGAGGCTGGCTCGTCGCCACCATGCCCTCGGCGGCGACTGCCGGGGGACGGCCGTAGGCGAAGCGGAAGGGCACGGCGGCCATCCTAGGGGGCTGTCCGCTCGAGCGCCTCGTGCTCGCGACGTCAGGGGCCGTGCTCTCGGGTACGATCGGACCAGCGACCCTGGAGGAGCCGTGCTGACGCTCTACGACGCCGCCCGCTGCCCCTATTGCGCCCGCGCTCGAATCGTGCTCGCTGAGAAGAGCATCCCCTTCGAGACCGTCGCCGTCGACCGCGACGACCGCCCCGCCTGGCTCAGCGAGATGAACCCGCCCAGAGGGCGCGTGCCCGTGATCGAGGAGGACGCCTTCGTGCTTCCGGAGTCGCCCGTGATCATGGAGTACCTTGAGGAGCGCTACCCGGAGCCGGCGCTGCTGCCCGCGGACGCGGCGGAGCGCGCGCTCGCGCGTCTCGTCGTCGAGCGCTTCGACGACTTCGGCGACCCCTACTACGACGTGTTCCGGAAGCGTCCGTCTGGATCCGTGGAGCGGCTGGCCGAGCAGCTCTCTGCGCTCGACCGGCGGCTCGAGGCATGGCCGTTCCTCGGCGGGAGGGAGTACAGCCTCGCCGACGTCGCGTACGTGCCGTGGGTCATCCGGACGGAGACGAGGCTCGGCGTCGACCTCTCGCCGTACGCCTCGCTCTCGGCCTGGCTGGGCCGCTTGCTCGAGCGCCCGGCCGTCGCCGCCGAGGCGGAGATCGTCGCCGCCCTGTAGGGGCGGGACTTGTCCGCCCTGGCGGGCAAGCCTCCCTGCTCGCCCGATCTAGTGCGGCGTCTCCCAACGTTGCACCTGAAACTCGCGTCCCGCGACGCCGCGCTTTCCGGCCGCTCCGCGGCCGGGGTCAGCTT
>CAZCIJ010000018.1:0-19963 GCA_964498265.1 uncultured Gaiellales bacterium
TCCCGCGCGACCTTCGCGTCACGATCCCCGGCTACGGACCGAACAAGGTGAACGCCGCGTACGCGTTCGGGGGCGCCGCACTGACGGTCGAGACCGTCAAGGAGGTCACGGGCCTTCCGGTGAACCACGTGGCCGTCGTCGACTTCGCCACCTTCGGGGAGCTCGTCGACGCGCTCGGCGGCGTGACCATCGACGTTCCCAAGCCCATCCTCTCGAACCAGTTCGATTGCCCGTACCCGTCGAGGGCCCGGTGCGAGCGCTGGAGAGGCTGGCAGTTCACAGCCGGCGAACAGACGATGGACGGGCAGCGCGCGCTCGTCTACGCCCGGATCCGCACCAACGAGCTGGACTCGGAGGAGAGCGACCTGACGCGCGGCGGGCGCCAGCAGCAGGTGGTGCAGGCGATCGTCGGCGAGATCTCCGGCTTCTCGGGCTTCCTGCGCATGCCGTTCATCGGCGGAGACGTGATGCGCCCGCTCGCGACGGACCTCTCGACGACGCAGATCCTCCAGCTGGGCTGGGTGGAGTTCCGGGCCTCGACCACCCTGCGCTGCCGGCTGGGCGGAGTCGCCGAGGAGATCGACGGCGTCGCCTACCTCGTGGGCGTCGAGGAGAACCTCTCGGTCGTCGACATGGTGAGAGGCGAGAGCGCGCCTCAGCCGCCTCCGAAGGTGCTCGGGCCGTTCGCGCCCGGCTGCGACCTTCAGTAGGCGGGCTGGTCAACGAGCCATGCGGCGGGTTCAGGACTCGGTGGAGGATGCGGACGTCGCCGCCTTCTCCCCGCCGGGGGCCGCCGGCTTCTCGTCCCGCTTCGTCTCCGTCGTCGGGTCTCCGTCCTTCGACCCGTCGCGCCGCGCGTTGCGGCCGTAGTCCGTCGCGTAGAAGCCGCTGCCCTTGAAGTGGACGGCGACCGGTGAGAGAAGCCTCTCCACGGGGTCAGCGCCGCAGACGATGCAGCGCTCGGGAGCCGGATCCGACATGCGCTGGAAGAGCTCGAAGACGTGGCCGTTCGGGCAACGGAAGTCGTAGGTCGGCATCCCGCCCCATCGTAGCAGGCACCCCGGAGCCGTTGGCACTCTCGCCCCGATAGTGCCAACAGCCCTCGGCCAGGGCCGCTGCTACGCTCGACGGCGTGGAGTCGGGGGTCTCCGTCCGGGCCTTTCGACTCGGTGTCGCGTGCGCCGCCGCCGGAGTCGCCGCCTTCCTCCTCGTCCAGCTGCACGCCTGGCCGCCGCACGAGGACGAGACCCTCGCGCTGTTCATCGGCAGCGAGCCCCTCGGAGACCTGCTCGGCACCGTCCTGGGGGAGCGAGGCGGCGCCCCGCTGCACTTCCTTCTCGTCCACGCGGTCGCCGCCGTCTCCCCCACCCACACCGCCCTCCGCCTGCTGTCGGTGCTGTTCGCGGTCGCCAGCATCCCCGTCGTCGCGATGCTGCTGGCCCGGCTCTCCGACCGCCGCACGGCGCTCGTCGCGACAGCCCTCGTCGCGGCCAGCTGGGTCACGCTCTTCCACGGCATCTACGGCCGCATGTACAGCCTCTTCCTGTTCGTCGCGACGCTCTCCTTCCTGCTCCTTCTGCGCGCGCTCGAGGACGGCAGCCGCCGTCGCTGGGCGCTCTGGGCTCTCGCCATGCTCGCGACGATCGCCACGCATCAGTACGGCGCCCTCCTGCTCGCCGTCCAGGGCGGCTACGTGCTCGTCTCGCGCCGATGGGCGGGCGCCCGGCTCGCTCCGGCGGGGATCGCCTTCGCAGCCGTCGTCGTGGCGGCCGTGCCCGTCTGGAGGAGCACCCTCGTGCTCGCGAGCCGCTTCGAGGTCGGCCTCGGCGGCGACGGGAGCCAGCTCGGGGGCCCCTGGCCCGTGCTCCTCTACCTTCGCAGCTCGCTCGGAGACTTCGTCGCCGGCTGGACGGTCGTGTTCGCGATCGTGTGCGCCCTCGCGGCGCTTGGCTTCGTCCTGCTCGCTCGTGCACGGCCCCTCGGCGCCGCGCTCACGGGCCTCGTGTTCGCCGTGCCGGCCGTCGGTCTCACGGTCGCGAGCGCCGCCGCGTCCGCCAGCGCGCCGGAGACGCGCCACCTGATCTTCGCGCTGCCGTTCTTCGCGCTCCTCGTCGCGAACGGCGTGCTGCGGCTCGCGCGACCGGCCGGGGCCAGAGCGCCGGCGGTCGTCGCGCTCTCCGTCGCCGCCATCGTGGCCGCGGAGATCGCGTGGGGCTGGGAGCGGACGCCGACGCTCTACGCCGGCGAGCCGCCGCGCCGAGCGGCTGCGCGAGAGGCGGCGGAGGCCTGGCTCGCGGCCACGAGCAGGCCCACCGACGTCCTGTTCGGCTACGACCCGCTCTACCTCGGAGCGCGCGAGCGGGGCGCGGACATCGGGGGGACCGTCGTGCCTCGCGCGGACTCCAAGCTCGCGCTCGACGCGCTGCTCGACGCGGACGAGCCCCTCGGGCGGGGAGTCTGGGTCCTCGACCGCAGCGACGGCAGCCGCACGGTCTCCAACTGGTCCGCGTGGCTCCAGATCGACGAGCGCTCGCCTGGAGCCGGCTTCGAGACTCGCGTCTTCGGGCCCTTCCTGATCGTCAGGACGATCGAGCCGACCGAGACGCCGTCTCGCTATCTCGAGGACACGCTTCGCGTGCAGCGCACCCAGCTCGTCGACACGGTGCCGCCCTACTGGGAGCTCGCGAACGCCCAGATCAACTTCCACACGGCGCAGGCGGCCCTCACGCGGCTGAGGGACAGCGACGCCGTCCAGGCGGGAGAGCTCGGGTCGGAGTGACGCCCCGCCTCGCCGGCGGGCGATGGGGCGACCCGAGCCTACAGGCTTGCGACGAAGTCCCGCATGCGCTGCAGCGCGAGCGCGAGGTTCTCGCGAGAGTTGGCGTAGGAGATGCGCAGGTTGCCCGCGCCCGCCCGGCCGAAGGCCGAGCCGGCCAGCACCGCGACTCCCGCCTCCTCGAGCAGGCGGTCTGCGAGCTCCTCCGCGGTCAGCGGGAGAGCCGAGACGTTCGGGAACGCGTAGAAGGCGCCGCGCGGCGTGCGGCAGGTGACGCCCGGAAGCCTGTCCAGCCCTGCGACGACGAGGTCCCGGCGGGCCCGGAACTCCGCGACCATGGCCGGGGGCCCGTCCTGGGGCCCCGTGAGGGCCGCGATCCCGGCGTGCTGCACGAACGGCGGCACGCACGACGTCGAGTTGACGATGAAGCGCACGAGCGGGTCGACGAGCGGCTCCGGAACCGCGGCGTAGCCGCACCGCCACCCCGTCATCGCGTACGTCTTCGAGAGCCCGTCCAGCACGACGGTCCTCTCGAGGAGGCCCTCGCTGGTCGCGATGGAGGCGAAGTCGCCCTCGTAGAGGATGCTCGAGTACACCTCGTCCGAGAGCACCCACGCGTCCGAGTCGAGGATCAGGCGTACGGTCTCGGCGAGGACGTCGGCTGGCACGACCCCGCCGGTCGGGTTCTGCGGCGAGTTGAGGACGACCAGCTTCGTCCGCGGCGAGAGCACGGCCTGGAGATGGGCCGGATCGAACGCGAAGTCGCGGTCCTCGAGCAGCGGCAGCGGCACCGGCGTCGCGCCGCACCAACGGATCGCCGACTCGTAGATCGGGAAGCCGGGATCGGGGTAGACCACCTCGTCACCCGGGTCGCACGCCGCGAGGATCGTGAAGAAGAGGATCGGCTTGGCGCCGCAGGCCACGACGACGTTGCCCGGATCGACGTCGATGCCCCTCGCCGCCGACAGCGACCTCGCCGCGACCTCCCGGAGCTCCACGAGCCCCTGGCTCGGGCAGTAGTGAGTCTGGCCGGCGCGCATCGCGGCGAAAGCCGCGTCGCAGATGTGCGGGGCCGTGTCGAAGTCCGGCTCCCCGATCTCGAGGTGCACGATCTCGCGCCCTTGGCGCTCGAGCTCCCTCGCGCGGGCGAGAACCGAGAACGCCGTCTCGGTGCCGAGCCGCTCGAGGCTCGTCGAGAGGCGAAGGCCGGAGGTCACGCCCACCGCGCGAGCATACCGCCGGGCGCGCCCCCGCTCGGGCGGCAGCCTCGCGTCTCAGGCCACGCGCACCGCGATTCCCGCCGCCCCGTCGAAGGCGGGATAGCGCTCCATGACCTGCGGGTCGTGTCCGGGCACGAGCAGGTCGGGAGCCTCGCTCGACAGCTCCCGCAGCGTGCCGTAGGCCTGGTACATCTCCTCCAGGTCGGCGACGATCGCGAAGGGCCTGTCGAGCAGGAGCTCCTCGTAGTAGTGCATCGCGTCGGAGGCGAGCACCACCGGCCCGCGAGCGCTCCTCACCACGAGGACCTGCTGGCCGGGAGTGTGCCCGCCGAGGCAGACTGCCGTGACCCCGGGAAAGATCGTCGCGTTCCCCTCCAGGGCTCGCACCCCACCTTCCCTTCGCCGCTGGACGACGTGGGCGATCTCCTGCTGCTCCACGTGCAGCGCGAAGAGCGGCCTTCGGCCGCCCGGACCGGCCCAGAAGTCGAGCTCGCGGCGCTGCACGATGATCTCCGCGTTCGGGAAGTGCGCCGCGTTGCCCGCGTGGTCGTAGTGGAGATGGGTCAGGACCAGGTGCGATACCGACTCCGGCGCGACGCGCACGCGTGAGAAGGCCTCGACGGGCTCGCACAAACACGAGCGCCCCCGGCGAGCGCCGACCGCAGGATCGAAGCCGGTATCCACGACGATGGTTCGCTCATGGCTCCGGACGATCCAGAAGTAGTAGGCCATGTCGATCTCGGCGTCGGGCTCGCCGTAGACGTCGTAGTCGAGGTAGCACTCGCTCTTGCGCAGCCTCCGCGTGCCGTAGCGGACGGCAACGACCTCGTAGGGCGACGCTCTCTCGAAAGCGCTCACGACCGGCCGAGCCTATCGAGCGGTCGCAAGCAGCTCAACGGCGCGTGTCAGCACGCGGGCGCCGAGGCTGCAGTGCCGCTCCTCCGTGTGCTCGCTCGGGGAGTGGCTGATCCCGCCGCGACTGGGGACGAACAGCATGGCCGCCGGCACCCGCGTCGCGAGGACCATCGCATCGTGGCCCGCGCCGCTCACGAGCCGCGCGGCAGCCGCGCCCTCGAGCTCTGCCGCCCGCTCGAGCGTCTCGATCAGCCCGGCGTCCATCGGGGTCGGCTCGAGATGGTGGCCCTCCTCGATCTCAAGCGCGAGACGCTCCTCGTCCGCGATCCGGGCGAGCACGCCGCGCACGAACCGCTCGGCCGACGCCAGGCCCGGGGCGGTCGGCGAGCGCACGTCGATGGTGAACCGGCACGCGCCCGGGATGACGTTGAAGCCCCCGGGCTCGACGCCGATGATCCCGACGTTCGCGGTCATGCCGTCCCGCGCTCGCGCCTCGTCGCGCAGCGCGAGGACGGCACGCGCCGCCCCGGCGAGCGCGTCGCGGCGGTCGCCCATGGGCGTCGTGCCCGCGTGGTTCGCCTCGCCGACGAGCTGCACGCGCAGGGTGATGAGCCCGACGATCGCCGTCACGATCCCGACGTCGAGCCCGGCCCGCTCCAGCCGGGGTCCCTGCTCGATGTGCAGCTCGAGGTAGGCGCCGACCTCGTCGACGCGACACGACTCGCCGATGCGGTCGAACGCGAAGCCGGCGGCCGCCATCGCCTCGCGCAGGCTCGTGCCCTCTCCGTCGCGCCGCTCGGCGAGGCCGGCGAGGTCGTCGCCGACGAAGGCGCGGCTCCCGAGCATGCCGGTCTGAAAGCGGCTCCCCTCCTCGTCCATGAACGACGCCAGCCAGACGGGCCTGGCCGGCTCGAGCCCTCGCTCCTTCAGCGAGCGAATGGCCTCCAGGCCCGAGAGGACGCCGAGGGCTCCGTCGAACCGCCCGCCGCCCGGGACCGTGTCGAGGTGCGAGCCGACGAGGATCGCCTTCCCCTGCCCGGCCTCCCACCTGCCGATCACGTTCCCCGCGCGGTCAAGATCCGCCTCGAGCCCGAGCTCGCGCAGACGCTCGATGAGCCAGCGGCTCGCCGCGAGCAGCTCCCGCGACCAGGCGAACCTCGTTACGCCGTCGCCGTCGGCGCCGAACCGCGCCACCTCGGTGAGATCAGCCTCGATCGGCACCTTCCCCCGCGGCCGGCGACCGCGGCGGCCGCATGCCGCGGCGCTTCCAGTACCGGTAGCCCTCGGACACGCTGGCGATCGTCAGCGCGATCCCGAGCGCGAGGAGGATGCCCATCAGCGGATCGTCCGCGAACACCTTGCCTCCGATGTAGCCGATCATGCCGGCGTAGAGGGCCCAGATGAACGCCGCGGCCACGTCGTAGACCACGAAGCGCCTCCATGGATAGTGGAGGACGCCCGAGGCCACCGTCACGGCCGTCCGCCCGCCTGGGATGAACCGTCCGATGATGATCAGGTAGCCGCCTCTCTCCTGCAGCGCCCGCTCGGCTCGGTCGAGGTGCCGGCGCCGGCTGCCGCTGAAGAGCCGGCCGCGGACGAACCGCTGCAGCCAGTGGCCGATCGCGTACCCGCAGTTGTCCCCGAGCATCGCCCCCACGGCCGCGGCCAGGATGACGAGCGCGATGTTCAGGTCCCCGCTCGCCGCGAGGGCGCTCGCCGTGATCACGGCCGTCTCGCTCGGCACGACGGTGACGATCACGTCGAGGTACGCGAACAGGAAGACGACCCCGTACGTCCACGGCGAGGAGGAGATGACCTCGAGCAGCGAGTCGAACATGGCTCGTGACCCATTGAACCATCGCGCCCAGGCCGCGACGGCTGGGCAGGGGAGCCGGCAGGCGCCTGACCGGCTAGTGCTCGTGGCGCTCCGCGAGGCCGAAGCGGCGGGCCGTTCCCTCCTCGGAGTCGAACTGGATGAACACCGCCGGCGCGTCGCCGACGACCCAGCCGTCGTGGCCCGCCTCGATGACCGCGAACGCCGGCGCCTCGAACTCGTACTCGCAGCCGTCCTCGTAGACGCCGCGGATGTGGCCGCGCGCCAGGAAGCCGATGTGCGTGTGCATGCAGTGCTCGGTGCCCGCGACCGGCATCATGTGCGTCGACCAGCGCCAGCCCGGCGGGTACACCGTCCGCTTGAGCCGGCTGTTGCCCACCTTCACCATGTCGATCGCGAGTCCGCCGACCTCGTGGTGGGCTGCGCCGTCGATGGGTGCGAGCAGGGGATCCACTAGGCTGCTCCGAACGGAGCCTACGAGAGCGACGCGGTGGGGGTCAACGTGAAGGGGCCGGCGTACGACGTCGTCGTCGGCGGCGGCGGGCACAACGGCCTCGTCTGCGCCGTCTACCTCGCGCGCGCCGGGTGGCGGACGCTCGTCGTCGAGCAAGGCGACCGGCTCGGGGGAGCGGTGTGCAGCGCCGAGCTGACGTCCCCGGGGTTCGTGCACGACGTCTTCTCCACGAACCAGGGCGCGTTCCTCGGCGGCCCCGTGTTCGCCGAGCTGGGCGACGACCTGCGCAGGCTCGGCCTGCGCTACGCTGCGTCGAGCCGGCCGTTCGCGAGCGTCTTCCCGAGCGGCCGAAGCCTCCGCGTCTATCAAGGCCTCGAGCGCACGCTCGAGAGCCTTCGGGCACACGACCCCCGAGACGCCGACGGCTTCGAGGAGCTCGGCGCGCTCTTCGCCAGGATCGGCCCCGCTCTCTTCGAGCTGTACGGGACCGATCCAGGCTCGCCGGAGGTCCTCAGGCTCGTGTGGAGCCTCCTGCGGCGCCTCCGCGGCGCCGGGAGCCGCGAGCTCGCCCAGCTCCTCGTCACCTCCACGCGTGAGCTGGGCGACCTCTACCTCGCGAGCCCGGAGGCGAAGGCGCTGCTCGCGATCTGGGCGCTCCACCTCGACATGGGCCCGGACATCGCCGGCGGCGCAGTCCTGCCCCTGCTCGAAGTCTTCGGCGACATCGAGCACGGCATGCCGATCGTCGAAGGGGGCGCCTCGCGCATGGTCGACGCTCTCGCCGCGCTCCTGCGCGAGCACGGGGGCGAGGCGCGGACGGGCGCCGAGGTCTCGCGAGTCCTCGTGGACGGCGGCGTCGCGGTCGGCGTCGAGCTCTCCTCGGGCGAGCGCATCGCGGCCAGGAGGGCCGTCGTGGCGAGCGTCACCCCGACGGCGCTCTACGGGCGCCTGCTCGAGAGCGCCCCCGGGGCTGCCCGCGAGGCGGCCGCTCGCTACCGGTACGGGCCGGGGACGATGATGATCCATCTCGCGCTCTCGGCGCCGGTTCCCTGGGCCGCGGGCGAGGAGCTGGCGGGCTTCCTGTACGTCCACGTCGGCCCCTACGTCGAGGATCTGGCCGAGACCTATGCGTCGTCTCTCGCGGGGCTCGTTCCCCGCAGTCCCGGCCTCGTCGTCGGCCAGCCGACGAGCGTCGACCGCTCGCGGGCGCCGGAAGGCGGGCACGTGCTCTGGATCCAGGTGCGCACGCTTCCCTCCGAGATACGCGGCGACGCGACCGGGGAGATCGAGGCCCGATCGTGGCAGGAGGCGGCCGAGCCCGTCGCGCAGCGGGTGCTGGACAAGCTCGAGCAGTACGCGCCCGGCCTGTCGAAGCTCGTCGTCGGGCGCGCGGTCCTGACGCCGGCCGATCTCGAGCGCTGGAACCCGAACCTCGTCGGCGGCGACCAGGTCGCCGGAAGCCATCACCTGCGTCAGAACTTCGTCTTCCGTCCGATCCCGGGCCCGTCCCCGTACGTTACGCCGGTGCCGCGCCTCTTTATGACGGGAGCGTCGACGTGGCCCGGCGCGGGTGTCACCGGGCTCCCGGGGTACCTCGCCGCCCGCCGCGTGCTCGATCCAAGGCCGCTTCGCCGCCGCGTGCTGCGCGCGGCGGCGGTCGCCGGCGCCGCCGGCGTGGTCGCCGGAGCCCTCGCCGGTCGCCGGAGCTGAGCTCCCGAGGAGAGACGGACCGCCGCCCGATCCGGCCCGAGAGGTGGGCGAGCGGGGAGCGGCCGCGCCGCCACGACTACCCCGGGGGGCCTGCCCAGAAAGTGGCCACAGTGAATGACACGCGGCACGTGCCGCGAGGCAAGGACGCAGGGAGCGCCAATATGCAGGTCATATTGGCGCGACTGAGGACGCAGTATCGCGGTGCGTGACGCATGTCAGACGCTCTGGTTCACTTTCTGGACAGGCCCCCAGGCCGGGAGGAGCCGCAGCGTCACCGTCGTCGCGCGCCGAACGGCGTCGGGAGACCAGGCGATGGGCACGCCCGAGCCCTGCCGCCAGAGGGGCAGCAGGTCGTCGTAGTGCGGGGAGCACGGGTTCCCGGACTGTCCGCCGGGCAGGGAGAATCGGTTCTCGTCCCACTCGCCGACGTCGATCGCGGCCCGAAGGGACGCCACGACGCTCGGAGGAGCCGCGGGATCGGAGACCGTGACCGGCGCCTGCGCCACCGTCGAGGCATCGCCCGCGCCCGGTAGAGGACCCAGGTTGAAGACGCGCCCGAGCGGCCGGGCCGCGCCGAGCGGGTGGCGGAGGAGGAACGGCCGGACTCGGCCCCAGGACCACCTCGTCTCGTCGTCGCCGAGCAGGCGGCGGAGCCGCCGCGCGGTCGCCGCCAGCGCATCCGGGATCTCCGCGGCGACGTCCGGCTCCCTCAGCAGCCGGACGAGCTGGCTCAGACGGCGGCGGCCGTACATCGTCGTCGGGACGAGCGCGTGGAAGCCCCTCCCCGCCGCCCATTCGGCGCTTCGCGGCGCCCGTGCGCGCACGGCTCGCCATACGAGCTCGCTCGAGAGGAACTCGAAGACCGTCGCCGCGCCGGAGTCGGCCGCGACGGCGCCGTCCCAGGCCTCGAGGAGCGTGCGTCCGCGCCGCCCGTCGCTTCCGGCGGCCGGCGCGGCGAGGATCGCCTCGCGGATCTCCCGCCAGGGCAAGGACACGACGTCGAGCTGGAGCTCGAGCATGCCCGCGAGGTCCCAGTCGTCCCTTCCCGCCAGCACCTCGAGGATCCGCGCCGCCCGGTAGCCCTCGATCCAGTCCGAGCCCAGGTACGGCTCGGCGCCCTCGGCCAGAGGCCTGTTGTTCGCCGTCGCCACCGCTCCGCCGGCCGGATCCACGGCGAAGGGCAGCTCGTCGAATGGCACGGGTGCCTCCTCCCAGCGGGCGGACGGCTCCCAGCCCGGCCCCGGCAGCAGTCCCCGTCCCCGCCGGCGCCTGGGAGCGTCGCCGGCGAGCTGCCAGCCGATCGTCCCCGAGGCGTCCGCCCAGACGAGGTTGAGAGGGACGCACGGCCAGCGCTCGAAGCAGCGGCGGAACTCGTGGAACGACCGCGCCTTGAACGACCGCATGAAGCCGTCGATGGGGCGAGGCTCGAGCCACGTGGCCCTGAGCGACACCGCGCGCCCGACGCCGTCGAGCACCGGGCTGAGGATGGGGCCGTTCGGGGTCACGAGCACCTCCTCCGAGACCGGCTTCGCTCCCCGGACGCGGATCACCTCCACGCGCCGCTCGCAGGGCACGAAGCGCTCGCCGTCCAGGACCTGAGCGCCGTCGAGCTGCTCGACGAAGAGGTCGGTGTTGTCGACGAGCCCGGAGGTGATGCCCCAAGCGCCGTGGCCGTTGAAGCCGACGAGCACGGCCGGCGTGCCGACGTAGCTCGCTCCCGCTAGCTGCCATGCGTCCGTGCGAACGTGGACGAGGTACCAGTGCGGGGGCAGGGTAGGCGCGAGGTGCGGGTCGCAAGCGAGCAGCGGCCGGCCGCTCGCCGTCTTTGCGCCTGCGAGCGCCCAGTTGTTCGAGCCGCCGCCCGCGCCGAAGGCCGCGGCGCTCGCGAAGAGCTCCAGGTCCTCCGCGAGCCGGTCGACCGTCTCTGCCCCGGGCGCCGGGCCGCCGATGACCGGCAGCGAGTCGTCGCCGCGGCCGCCGTCGAGCGCCGCCAGCGCGCCCGGGCCGTCGTCAACGAGCACCTTCAGCCTCGCGAGCTCCGCGTCCCAGTTCGACGGGATGAGGAAGGCGATGAGCCGGTTGACCCCGATGACGTCGGATGCCTCCCACGGCGAAGGCCTGGCATGGAGCAGCGCCAGCTCGTGCGGCCGCTGCGGGAGCCCCGAGGCGGCGCCGGCGGTCACGCCACGCGCGAAGGCCTCGACGAGCGCGGCGAGCTCCGGTCCCGAGGCGGCGAGCTGCGCGTCCGCGCCGCGCGTGAAGCCGATGCGCCGGGCGAGCCGGTCGACCGGGAGCCCGCGCCGCCCGACGAGCTCCGCGAGCGTCCCCCGTGCCAGCCGCAGCAGCAGCTCGAGCTGGAAGGCCCGGTCCTGCCCCTGGCAGAAGCCGATCGCGAAGGCCGCGTCCTCGTCGCCTGCCGCATCGACGTACGGGATGCCGAACCCGTCCCGCCGGATCGTGATATCGGCTGCAGGACCGGCGACGCGGATTGTCCCCGAGGTGCGCGGCAGCCGCTTCCCGAGCACACGCCCGAGCAGCCTCCGGTACCCGTTCATGCGAGCGGACTCCTGCGCGGCGCTAGTGCTGTGTCCGAACTCCCCGGAAAGAGCACCAGGGTACCAGCGGCGATCTGGAGACCCGGCCTCCCACTGGACGGTGTGAGCCGCGGGCGACGGCGCCCGGCCGTCCTGCGCCCTCTGTCCGGCCGCCCGGCGTAGACTGACTCATCGCCGGGAGCCGCCGAGCCCAGGTCTCCCGGACGAGGCACGATGCTCCTGTCCACGCTCGCCGCCGCCGCGCTCCTGCTCGGAGGCGGCGCGCTCGATCGGCCGACGGGCGCCGCGGAACAGACCGAGCGCCCGACCGCTGCGAGCGCGCACACGTGGCCGGAGATCCGGTGGCGGCGCTCGAGCGCGGTCGGGCTCCCCTGGAACGGGCGCCTGGAACGCGGCGTACAGCTCCCTGGCGAGGGTGCGCACTTCTTCACCTGGGATCCGGTGCTGAAGAGGGCGCCGAACCGCTTCTGGCGGCGCTACGGCACCGACCGGCTCCTGAGGACGATCCTCGGCGTCCTCGCGAGCTTCGCGCGTGACCATCCTGACGCGCCTCGGATCGGCATCGGCGACCTGAGCCGCCCGGGGGGAGGCGACTTCGGCCGGCGCTTCGGCGGGCTCGGCCACGCCTCCCACCAGAACGGGCTCGACGTCGACGTCTACTACCCGCGCGGCGACGGACTCGAGCGCGCGCCGTCGTCTCCGAGCCGAATCGACCGCCGCCTCGCGCAGGACCTCGTCGGCCGCTTCGTCCGCGCCGGCGCCCAGCTCGTCTTCGTCGGCCCGCGAACGGGCCTCAGCGGCCCTCCGGGAATCGTCGTTCCGCTCGTCCACCACGACGATCACATGCACGTCCGGCTCTTCCCGACCGAGCGTCGAGTTCGCCAGCGCGTGCTGCTCGGCCTCTCCTCGCAGGGACGGCGGATCGAGGCGATCCGCCTCGGCAGGCCCGCCAGCGTCCAGACGCTCCTGGTCGTCGGCTGCATCCACGGCGACGAGTGCGCGGGCGCGGACGTCGTGCGGCGCCTCGCCCGAGGGCCGTCGCCGGACGGCGCGGAGCTCTGGCTCGTTCCGACCCTGAACCCGGATGGGCGAGTCGCCGGCACGCGACAGAACGGCCGGGGCGTCGATCTGAACCGGAACTTCCCCTCCGGGTGGCAGGGCGGCGGGCGTCCGTGGGACGCGGACTACTCCGGGCGCAGACCGCTCTCCGAGCCCGAGTCGCGGATCGCCCGCACGCTCGTCCAGCTCGTCCGTCCGGACGTCTCGATCTGGTTCCACCAGCCTCAGGCGCTCGTGCGCGCCTTCGGCCAGAGCGTGCCCGCCGCACGACGGTACGCCGACCTGGCCGGGATGTCCTTCCGTGCGATCCGCTGGCCCCCTGGGACGGCGCCGAGGTGGCAGAACCGTCGCTTTCCGGGGACGAGCTCGTTCGTCGTCGAGCTTCCGCCCGGCCCGCTGTCGCGCGCCGAGGGGCGGCGCCACGCGCAAGCCGTGCGCCGGCTCGTGCCGGCGGCGTACGCGCGCTAGCCGGCGATCGTCCGCCGCCGGACCTCGACCCGGGCGGAGAGCCTGCGACACTCTCCCTGCGCACCATGTCGGTCCCGATCCACCACGAGCTCCCGCGCGCCCCGCGCTCCCTGCCGCGGTGGCTCGTCGACGGCGCCGTCGTCGCGCTGGCGGGGGCGCTGTGGGCCGGCGTCCTTGCAGACGACCTCCTGCAGCTCGAGGAGGCGGCTTCGGGCGCCCAGACGCTCGAGGTCGACTGGAGTGTCCGCGCGATCGTCGCCATCGCGTGCCTCCCTGCCGTCGTCGCTCTCTGGTGGCGCGCTCGGCACCCCGTCCGCGTGCTCGGCCTCGCGCTCGGGGCGACGGTAGCGGCGTACGAGTACTCGACGCTCATGGGGGTCTTCGCGCTGTTCGCGGCGTCCTCCCGATTGCCGCAGCGCCGCGCGATCGCGGCCGGGATCGTCTCCGTCGGCGCCGAGTTCGCGGGCCGCTTCCTCTGGCTGGGCGCTCCGGCGTGGGACGACGTCGCGCTCCTGATCGTCGCCACGGGAGTCGTGACGGCGCTCGGGCTCTACGCCGGCGCCCGCCGCGCGTACTTCGAGCGGCTGCACGAGCGCGCGCTGTTCGCGCGCGCGCTCGCGTCGTTTCTCCCGGCGGGCGTCGCCGAGCTGATCGAGACCTCTCCCGACGCCCTCTCGCTCGAGCAGGAGGTGGAGGCGACGATCCTCTTCTCGGACATCCGCGGCTTCTCGACCGTCGCCGAGCGCCTCTCGCCGCGGGAGGCCGCGAGCATCGTCGGCCGCCACACGTCCGCGATGGCCGAGGTCGTCCTCCGACACGGCGGGATGCTCGACAAGTTCGCCGGCGACGGGGTGATGGCCGTCTTCGGCGCCCCGAAGCCGGCGCCTGGCGACGCCGACCGCGCCATCGCATGTGCCGTGGCGATGCAGCGCCGCCAGGCGGAGCTGAACGCCGAGGCGCCCGCGGAAGGCATTCCCGAGACGGAGGTCGGCATCGGCGTCAACACCGGCCCCGTCATCGCGGGGACGGTCGGTGGAGCCGGGCGCCTCGACTACACGGTGATCGGCGACGCGGTCAACGTCGCGCAGCGACTGCAGAGCGAGGCCCGGCCCGGCGAGATCCTCATCTCGGCGGACACGCTGTCCCGCTGCTCCTGGCCTACGGCCGAGGCGGCGGGCGAGCGGACGCTCAAGGGCCGCAGCGAGCCCGTCGCCGTGTTCCGCGTCGGCTGGGACGCGCCCGAGCGGGCCACGACACTCTGACGAGCGGCCCCCGGGGCAACTTGTCCGAAGCCTCGAGCATTATCCTGAAGCGCCCGATGCGTACCCACCTGCTCGGCGGCGCGCTCAGCCTGGTTGCCGCGTTGCTCCTGCCGACGGCGGCGGTCGGCAAGCCCGCGACCGTGCGCGCGGATCGGGCGCTCGACCGGGCGCTCGAGCGGCTCGTCGCCATGCCCGGCGGCCCGCCCGGAGCGATCGCGCTCGTCCAGCGCGGGGGGCGGCTCAAGGTCCACCGGGCCGGGCTCGCCGATGTGGCGACGAGGCGCCGCCCTCGCGCGAGCGACCACATGCGCGTGGCGAGCGTCTCCAAGGCCTTCAGCGGCGGCGTCGCTCTCTCGCTCGTCGGCGAGGGAGCCGTCTCGCTCGACGACACGATCGGGAAGTGGCTCCCCGATCTCCCCGCCGGCTGGCACCCGGTCTCGCTTCGGCAGCTGCTCAACCACACGAGCGGGCTTCCCGACTTCTCGACGAGCCCTGCCTTCCAGCAGGCGGTGGCAGCATCGCTGACCGTCGCGCCGCGACCGCGAGCTCTGCTCGACTTCGTGAAGGACGACCCGCTCGCCTTCACGCCGGGGACCCGGTATCGCTACTCCAACTCGGACAACGTCGCCGTCGGGCTGATGGTCCAGGCGGCCACCGGCCGCTCGTACGAGGACGAGATCCAGGCCCAGGTCGCCGTGCCGCTCCGCCTCGCGCAGACGACCCTGCCGCGCGGCCCGGATCTGCCCAGGCCGTTCCTTCACGGATACGAGCTCGGCGACGACGGCCCGCCCGAGGACGTCAGCGAGATCCTCGCGTCGGGCTGGGCCTGGGCCTCGGGCGGGATCGTCTCGACCCCGGCCGAGCTCAACCGCTTCGTCCGGGGCTACGTCCGTGGGACGCTCTTCGGCCCCGCCGTCCGGTCGCAGCAACGGCGGTTCGTCGCCGGAGGCGGCTCCGAGCCGCCCGGCCCCGGCCTGAACTCGGCCGGTCTAGGGCTCTTCCGCTACCGAACTCGCTGCGGAACGCTGTACGGGCACACGGGGAACACGTTCGGCTTCACCCAGTTCGCAGCAGCGAGCTCCGATGGCAGACGCTCGGCCACGGTCTCGATCAACATCCAGCGTACGCAGGCCGACGAAGACCAGGCGCGCCTGGTCTTCCGTGCGCTCCGGCGCGCGGAGCTCCTCGCGGTGTGCGCGGCGCTTGCGAGGCCTTGAGTGCTCCCCGCCAGGAGTACGGTCATGATTCGCCGGCGAGAACCGAGCAGGCCAAGGGCGAGCGCGCCGACCGCGCGCCCGGATACCACCAGGCCATATCGGGGCGACCGAGGACGCGGGCATGCGAAGCGTTCGCAGCCGCGCGAAGCGGGGCGTCCTCTGGCGGGGAGCACCGAGCCCAGCCTTGCCCGAGGGGAAAGTAGACTCGCCGCGTGGACTTCGTGCTGCCGGAGGAGCTTTCCGAGATCCGGGCGGCGGTGCGCGGGCTGTGCGAGCGGTTTCCGGGTGAGTACTGGCGCGCGCTGGAGCCGGACTCGTATCCCGAGGAGTTCGTGGCGGCGTTGACGGCGGACGGGTGGCTTGCGGCGCTGATCCCCGAGGAGTTCGGGGGAGCGGGCCTGTCTCTGACCGCGGCGAGCGTGATCCTGGAGGAGATCAACGCGGCGGGGTGCAACGCGGGCGCGTGTCACGCGCAGATGTACACGATGGGGACGATCTTGCGCCACGGGTCGCAGGAGCAGAAGCGCCGCTATCTGCCGGAGATCGCCTCGGGGGAGCTGCGGTTGCAGGCGTTCGGGGTGACCGAGCCCGAGGCGGGATCGGACACCACGCGGATCAAGACGAGCGCGGAGCGGGTGCGCGGCGGGTACGTGATCCGCGGTCAGAAGATCTGGACGTCGCGGGCGCTGCACTCGGATCTGATGCTGCTCCTGGCGCGGACGACGCCGCTGGAGCGGGTGGAGCGCAGGACGGAGGGCCTGTCGGCGTTCGTAGTGGACATGCGGGCGGCGTTGCAGGCGGGGACGATGACGATCCGCCCGATCCGGACGATGATGAACCACGCCACGACGGAGGTGTTCCTGGACGGGGTGGAGGTGCCCGCGGACGCGCTCGTGGGCGAGGAAGGGCAGGGGTTTCGCCACATCCTGGACGGGATGAACGCCGAGCGGATCCTGATCGCCGCGGAGTGCGTGGGCGACGGGCGCTGGTTCACCGAGAAGGCGCGCGCCTACGCGAGCGAGCGGGTCGTGTTCGGCCGGCCCATCGGCGCCAACCAGGGCGTGCAGTTCCCCATCGCGCAGGCCCACGCGGCCGTCGAGGCCGCCGACCTCATGCGCTACAAGGCCGCTTGGCTCTTCGACCACGACCGCCCGTGCGGCGCCGAGGCCAACATGGCCAAGTACCTCGCGGCCGAAGCCTCCTGGCAGGCCGCCAACGCCTGTCTCGACACCCACGGCGGCTTCGGCTTCGCCGAGGAGTACGACGTCGAGCGCAAGTTCAGGGAGACCCGCCTGTACAAGACCGCGCCCGTCTCGAACAACCTCGTCCTCGCCCACCTCGCCCAACACACCCTCGGCATGCCCCGCTCGTACTGAGGGTTGTGTATGCTGACTGTATGTACAGCGAGCGGCTCCAGATCCTGCTCGCTCCCGTGCAGCGCAAGCGACTCGAGGCCGAGGCGCGGCGGCGCAACGTCTCGGTCGCGAGCCTCGTACGCGAAGCGATCGATGCCCGGTTCGGTGGGGTACCGCCGGAGGAGCGGGCTCGCGCCGTCGAGGAGATCCAGCGTCTAGCAGGCCGGTTCCTCCCCCCTGAGGCGCTCGATCGGCTCGCCGAAAGCGAGCGGGACGAGGAGCTCGACGCGCTCCTCGACAACTCGCGCCGTTGACCTTCTTCGTCGACGCGAACGTCATCGTCTACGCGGCGGTCCAGTCTCCGTACCGCGATCCGTGTCTCGGGATCCTTGAGACGATCGCACGCGGAGAGGCAGATGGCCGCACCTCGACCGCCGCGCTCGAGGAGGTCTGGTGGATCGAGCTCTCCGGCAAGGCGGGCAACCTGACCGGACTCGCAAGCCGGGCGTATGCCGTCTTGACTCCGCTGCTTGCGGTCACGGATGAGGCCTTCCGCGAAGCGCTCGCGCTCTCAGCGCCCGACCTCGGCCCCAACGATCGCCTTCATGTGGGCACGTGCCACACCAACGAGATCGAGATCATCGTGTCAGCCGATCGCGGCTTCGACGCGGTTCAGGGTCTGCGGCGAGTCGATCCGCTCGACGCGAATGCGCTTCGCCAGTTGCTGCGCTGATCCGGATGGTGCGGCGTCCTCGGCAGGTCCTACTGAGGATGGCCCTGCGCCTCACGCTGAGGCGGGATGGACGAGATTCTGAGCCGCGATCCCGTGCTCGCCGAGATCGTCCGCGGTCTCGTCGAGGCGCTCTGACGGGGGCGCCGAGCTCAGAGCGAGTCCTCGAGCAAGAGCGCTGCGAGCTCGCTGCGGACGCCCCGATCACGCTGGAAGGCGTCACATGCCTCGGACACGAGCGACGAGGCCTGCTCGAGCCCGTCCACGGGTAGGCAGCGCCGGACGTAGCCGACGAGCCGCACCAGCCTCCGCCGGTGCCTCGGCGTGGCGAGGGCCGCCGCGACCTCGGCGACGGTCGCCGTCCAGAGAGCGTCGACCTCGTCGTCGTCGTCGAGATCCTCCGGAAGACGCTCGAGCGCCGCGTCGAGCACCTGAGCCTCGGGGGGGCTCCAGAGATCGGACGGCTCGAGGACGTAGGCGAGCGCCTCGGCCGGAGACGTGCGCTCCTCCTTCTCCAGCAACTCGAGCATCTCGACGTCGAGGGGGTACGCGCGCTCGTTCAGCCCGACCGTGACGGAAGCGGCCAGCAGCGCCGTCACGAGCCGCTCCTCGTCTGCTTCCCGGCACAGCTCGGTCCAGGCGATCTCGATCGTCTCGCGCGGCCAGCGCGCGATGCGCTCTCGCTCTCCGTGAGCGAGCGTATCGACCGCTTCTTCGAGCAGCCTCTGCGATGGCCCTTCAGCGGCGGCCTGCCAGCGCCCGACAACCTTCTCGGCCCACTCGTCGAACTTCCTGCACTCCGGGCGGAGCAGCGGGAAGAGCTCGGGCAGCCGCGTCGCAGCGAGCAGCGCTGCGGTCTGCCGCTCGATCTCCCGCTCCTGCGCGCGCGTCGTCCCGCAGCAGAGCTTGTGCTTTCGCCCCGACCCGCAGGGACAGGCCGCGTTCCGTGGCACCGTCGCAACCGCCACGCTCCCGACGGTAGAGGCTCGGTCGGATGGAGGGAGGCGCTAGGAGGCGCCCTTGCCCTCGCTCGGGCTCCCCTGGCTCTCGAGCGCCTCATCGAGCGCGCGCTCCACCCGCGCGCGTACTCCTTCGTGAGCTCCGCCCGGCGCTCACGCGTGGCGACAATCTCCTCGATCAGCTGCTGTCCGTGGTGTAGGCCGACCAGCTCGTCGTGGAGCAACAGTAGGCGCTCCCGCAGGCGCGCAGGCGCGTCGAGGTCGAGCGCGTACATCCCCGGCCCGCCGGTCGGCCTCACGCGGCGGCTCTCGTGCCGGAGCGCCGCGTCTGCCATCGCGAGGAGCGCATCGACGCTCGTCGGCCTGGTCGGCGCTTGCAGTTCCGCGGAACCGCACCCCTCTCGCTCTTGCGGTTCCGCGGAACCGCGCTCGTCGTCCGGCTCGGGCCGCCAGAGCCGCTCGCGCGCCGCCTCCAGCGCACGAAGGAACAGCGACCCGTCCTCAGGGGCAAGGCGGCCGCGCACGACCGGGGAGCCGTCCTCGTCCCAATTCGAGCTCAGGTGCTCCCGCCCGTGCAGCTCGGCCGCCTCCTCCGCGGTGACACGCCGGTAGGCGCGCACCGCCTGCTCGAGCTGCGCTGCCGTCAGCGCGAACGCGAGCTTGAGCAGCTCGGGACACGAGCCCGAGCCCGACTCCGCCCAGCCTCCCCGGCGCTCGAAGTCGGCCACCGGCTCGAGCCAGCGGCACATCCCCGCCGACAGGTGCGCGGCCGGCGTCGCCAGCTCATTCTCGAGCTCATCGAGCCAGAGGAGAGCGACATCCTCGTGCGCGCTTGTTGCCGCTTCAGTCAACACACGCCACGGTAGCGCGCCCGCCGGACGGCGCCACCGCACAGCCCCGGCCCTGCCCAGGTGAGGCCCGGAAGCCTTCGCATCGTGTCGTGCAGCTACATGGCCACTTCGAGCAAAGTCCGGTCAGCCGAAGCCGGGCCGCCGTGGAACCTTGCCGTCCTACGCGGCGGCGACGAGCAGGCCGCCCGGTGCGCGCTCCGCGCCCGCCGCGATCGCCGCGGCCTGGATCAGGCTCGCCGTGAGCAGCGACCTCCCTCCCCCCTCGAGATGGATCATCGCGGTCGCCGTGACTCGCGCATCGAGGCGGCCCGCGTCCTCGAGCACCCGAACGGCTCGTGCGAGCCGCACGCGCGTCTCGATCGTGTCCAGCCGCGCGACCTCCGCTCGAAGGTACGGCTCGCCGGCGTCGGGGTCGTCGTCGGCGACCGCGTCGAGCAGCCGGCTCAGGTCGGGCGACATCAGGTCCGGAAGCGGAACCACGAGCGAGAGGTCGAGCTCCGGCAGCTCGACCAGCTTGTCGAGGAGCTCACGGAACTCGCCGTCGGTCACGCCGGCGAGACGAAGCGCAGCTCGCCGTCCTGCATGGCTCCCACGCCCGAGGCGAGGCGGGTCCGGAGTCGGACATCGACCTGCTCGTCCTCCTCGACCGTCTGGAGAC
>CAZCIJ010000018.1:19973-21154 GCA_964498265.1 uncultured Gaiellales bacterium
CTGGGGGGCGAGAGCGAGCGCATCGGCCCAGTCGCCTCCCCGCTCCCCCTCGAGCACGATGACCTCGTATCCGCGCTGCCCGCGAGCGAGTCTCGAGCCTTCCCTCACCCGGGCAGCCGCCAAGCGACCTGCTCGAAGCGCGCGAAATCGCGATCCAGCGAGACGACCTCGCAGCCGTGCTCGACGGCCAGCGCCGCGACGTATGCATCGGATGCCAGATCGCCGGCGGCGTCGGCCTCCCGACAGAGCTGCTCGAAGAGATCGAGGTGTCGCTCCCCGGGCACGAGGGCGCTGTGGTAGGGCTGTGCTCTGACAGCCCGGAGGAAGGCGAAGGCGTCCGTGATCGGCGTCGGCGCCAGGAAGATGCGCCGGCTCGTGGCGATCCTGACGAAGGCCGCCCAGATCACGTCCGGCACGGTGAACGGCTCGTCGTCGGCGACCATCGCGTCGAACCAGGGACGCACGAGGCCGAAGTGCGGATGATCCGTCCGGTGGGCGGCCAACAGGACGTTGACGTCGAGCAGGATCACCGAAGCCGCTCGAGCGGCCGACCCTCGTCGAGGGCTTCGAGGAGCGCACGGTTCGATGCCATCTCGACGCCAGGACGGACGCCTCCCGTTCCGCAGAAGATCGGAACAGGAGGACCGGGCTGGCTCTCCGTCCTCCGAGCGAGCTCCCGCCGCAAGGCTTCCTCGACGAAGTCGCCGAGCGTCAGCCCGCTCGCCCGCGCTCGTCTCTTGGCAGCTTCGAGGAGGTGGTCATCGATCGCGATCGTGGTGCGCATGATGTCAAGGATATCGCATCAAACGCATCACGCTACAATCGGGCCCGTGCCCGTCGTGACGCTGCGCCCGCCGCTCCGCGACCTCGCCGGCGGCGCGCCCCAGGTCCGCGTCGAAGGGCTCTCCGTCGGGGAGTCGCTGGCGGCGCTCGAGCTCGCGCACCCCCCGCTCGCCGGCTGGATCGTCGACGAGCACGGTCGAATCCGCCGCCACGTCAACGTCTTCCTGAACGGCGAGCGCTCGCGGGAGGAGACGCCGGTCGGCCCCGACGACGTACTCCACGTCCTCTCGGCGATCTCCGGTGGCGGCCGGTGATCGAGCTGCTCGTCGGCTCGAGGAAGGGGTTGTTCGTCCTGCACGGCGAGGGCCCCGAGCCGTTCGAGGTCGCTCATCGCGCGT
>CAZCIJ010000019.1:0-4615 GCA_964498265.1 uncultured Gaiellales bacterium
CTAAGGCGCCGGGCAGCTCTCCGGCGTGTGAGCATCGCCAGTAGTACCAGCCGGGGCGAGCGGGAGCGTGAGCCCGGCGGCGACGAGAGCCGCGTGCGCCGTCTCGTTATCGCCCGGTGCTCCGTTGCGATCCGCCTGGTCGGGAGCGCAGTCGTCGCCGGGCACCGCGACATGGTGGAACCCGAACGCGGCCGATGGTAGGACGAGTCCAACCACCAGGCAAGCCATCGCCACGAGATACCTCACATCACCCTCCTTCGTCGCGGGAAGACACCCTGGACGGATACGAGCCCCCCGATCGATCGGTTTCACGGCGAGGCCGCTCATCCAACGACAGGGTCGCTCGTCACCCTGACACCCCAGGACCCAGCGGCGCTTCTCGCTGTAACGTCCGTCGGCATGCGGACGGAGCTCGTGAAGCCGCCGCGCGTCCGCGCCGGGGACACGGTGGCGCTCGTGTCTCCGTCGTTCGGGGCGGTCGGCGCTTTCCCGCACCGGGTGGAGCGCGCCCACGATCACCACGGTCGAGCTGCTCCTTAGCAGGCATCGCGTTTTCCAGCTACCAGGGGTAGGAGATGGGCGCGAGCGGGGTCGACTTGGCCTGCAGGAACGGCGATCGTCGCAGAAGCCGGAGCCTACGCGCGTCCGGTCGTCTTCGAGGAACTGAAAAGGAGGAAGCGTGTCTCGAAAAGTGTTCGACCTCATCACGAGCACGGGCGGCGCGGTGGTGGTCGTAGTACTGCTCGTGGCCCGCGGAGCTTCCCACAGCCGACAGCGACGCTCGCGACGGCCTCCTGGCCCACTGCCGCCATTCCTCATGAACCCTGTCAACGAGGAGCGGCTCGTGATGCATCTCCTCGCCGAGCACCGACGCGGCCAGCGGATCGAGGACATTCTCCACGACCCCTACATCGTCAAGCGGACGACAGAGGAGCAACGCGCACGGCTGCTCGACCGACCGGAGGTAATCCGCGATCGGCTGGCGCTCAAGCAGGGAGAGCGCCGCCTCTCGTTCGGGCAGGTCGGCGGGAACGAGGTCGAAGCCGCGCACGCATCCGTCGGGCCCGCAGACGAGGACGAGCCGCATCCCCCAGAAGCGGCGCGAGTGCGCGGGCGAGGAGCCAAACCCGCTGTGGGGGGCGAGTTCGCTCGTGCGCGTCGTGTGCACGCTCTGCCCGCACGGAAGCGCGACTGGCTCGCCAGCTCCCGAAACAGGTGGGAAGGCCGCCGCCGCGCCCGTCTGAGAAAGACGCGGCCGCTCGGGCAGCCAAGCAGCATCTGCGCGCACATCAGGCAGAGGAGCTCGTTGCCGGCGATCTTCTCCGGCCGACCTCTCCGCGGGGTCGGGTCGGCAGGAAACAGGGCGCAGGCAGCGCACTAGAGCGCGATACGCAGGCTGTCGAGGTCGGCGCGCACGCAGGCCTCCTGGTCGACGGTGCACTCACAGCGCCGACCTTCGACACCCTCACAAGACACCCCTGCACCGCGCAAGCTCCAGCCGCGTGAATCACCGATCAACCATCTAGCTCTGGCGCCCGCTCACCTACCTTCGAGACGGTGAGGGTGCCCTGGCCTGATCCCCGCTGGGGCCGTCTGCTTTGTGCGCTCGAACCGAGCCTGGCGCACGAGCGCCTCGCTTGCCCAGCGCGTCACCTCGCGTGCCTCATCGACCTCGAGCCCACAGACATCCCGGGTCGCCAGCACGGCTTCGGTGCCGATGACGAGCGCCAGCGCGTTGCGCAACCGGCGCAGCCTCGGCCGTCCGAGCTCAGTGGCAAGAGGCTCTAGGGCAGCGTCGAGAAGGACAAGGCGCCTCCCAGGTCGAACGGCCCGATCCTCGGGGGCGCTCGCCAGCCAGGCATCGATGATGTTCCGCACCACCACGTGCGTGGAGATCTCGTGGGCAAAGAGGAGCTCGTTCAGCGTTCCCTCGACCCGAAGGACGCGCTCCAGCGGATCGTCGATCTGCTCAGTGAAGAGCTCCTCGGCCGTCGGGATCTCCTGCTCGAAGAACGCTTCCTCGATCAGCGCCTCGATCGATGGGAAGTAGCGGTAGGCGGTCGTTCGCGAGACGAGGGCTTCCTCCGCGACCTCAGCGAGCGAAGGCGACCGTCCCTCCGCGAGCAGCCGTGCGCCGGCCTCCAGGAGCGCCTGTCGCGTGCGCCGTTTCTGGTTGGTGCGTCCGTGCTCGAGCTGGCGGGCCCGGTCAGGCATAGTTGACAACCCCTTTATGGGACATTAGTATCACGAAGCAACTCGAGTACCGAGATAAGACATTAGCACCATAAGGGGAGGACGCGATGACTGCGCTGAGCATGGAACAGTTCCGAACGGACGACGTCCGGAGCGGGGTGGGTGTCGGGGCACTGCGCATGCTCCCCAGTGCGGTACTCCCCGGTGACCCCGGCTGGGAGGAGGCCCGGCGGCCGTGGAACCTCGCGGTCGACCAGCAGCCGGTCGCGGTGGCCTTCCCCGAGTCCGCCGAGGAGGTGGCTGCGGTCGTCTGCCTGGCCGGGGAGAACGGGCTGCGGGTCGCGCCGCAGGGAACGGGTCATGGGGCAGTTCCGGCAGGCGGGCTCGAGGATACCGTGCTCCTCGTGACCTCACGCATGACCGATGTCAGCGTCGATCCCGTCTCCGCCCGAGCGCGTGTGCAGGCCGGAGCGCGCTGGGAGCAGGTCGTGCCCCCCGCCTCCGCGCTGGGGCTGGCCGCGCTTCACGGCTCCTCCCCCGACGTCGGCGTGACCGGCTACAGCCTCGGCGGGGGCATCGGCTGGCTCGCGCGCCGCTATGGGCTCGCGTCCAACTCGATCACCGCGATCGAGCTCGTGACCGCTGCGGGCGAGCAGGTTCGCGCCCACCGCGACCTCGAGCCCGACCTGTTCTGGGCGCTGCGAGGCGGCGGCGGCAATTTCGGGATCGTCACCGCGCTCGAGCTCGCCCTCTATCCCCTCGAGCAGGTGTACGCCGGCTGGCTGATCTGGCCGTGGGAGCACGCGCACGAGGTGCTTTCGCGCTGGAGCGAGTGGACTGACGGTCTGCCTCACGAGGTGACTTCTGTCGGACGCATCCTGCAGCTGCCATCGCTGCCGACCATTCCTCTGCCTCTTCGCGGCCGCCGGATCGTGGCGGTCGAGGCCGCCTGCCTGACCGACGAGGACACCGGACGCGCGCTCATCTCGCCGCTGCGTGAGCTGCGACCAGAGCTCGACACCTTCGCTCTCGTGCCCCCGGAGGGGCTTTGCCGACTCCACCAGGATCCCGAAGACCCAACGCCCATCGTCGGCGAGCATGCCCTCTTCGAGCAGCTTCCTCAAGCCGCCGTCGATGCCTTTGTAGGGGTGGCGGGGCCGGAGTCGGACTCCCCCTTTCTCTCCGCCGAGATCCGCCATCTCGGCGGCGCCCTGCGCACTCCGCCCCCGGACGCCGGAGCGCTCTCCCACCTCGACGCAGGCTACCTCTCCCTCTTCCTCGGCATTCCCGAGGACGCCGACACAGCACGCGGCCTCGAAGCTCACGCGCGGACGATCGCGGACTCCCTCGCGCCCTCGGCTCTCCCCGTCGAGTACCTCAACTTCGCCATGGCTCCCACGGACGCGCGCAGGGCGTACACCGACGACGCCTACCGGCGCCTGCAGGCGATCCGCGCCCACGTAGACCCCGAATGCCGGCTGCATGCCAGCCACGGCATCGCGCTCCCAGAGTGCTAGCCGGCCGTACCGCACGAGAGGAGAACGTCATGACAGCGTTGAGCAAAGAGCAGGTCGACCGCCTGATCGACGAGCACTTCCGCTTCGAGTGCGAGGACGACGTCGAGGGCGTGCTCTCGACCCTCGCCGAGGATGTGACCCACGATGTGGTCGGGTCGCCCCTGGGTGAGCTTCATGGCCGGAAGGAGGCCCGCGGCTTCTACGAGCGGCTCTACGCGGACCTCGACGGACAAGCGTTTACGAGCATGCGCCGCTACTAGGGCGAGAGCTTCGTTGTCGACGAGAGCCTTTGGGAGGGGGTCGCCGTCGGGACTCCGTTCGGCATCCCCGGTGACGGCAAGCCACTCTCGTTTCGCATCCTCCACGTCTTCGACCTGACGCCCGACGGTGCGATCGCCCGCGAGAACGTCTGGATGGACTACCCGGCGATCGTCCAGCAGCTCACCCTCTCCGAGTCTCGGGAAGCGTCGACGTGCGAGCAGAATCGATCCATCGTGCTCCGGATGTACGAGGAGTTCGACCGCGGCAACCTCGACGAGTTCGATGCGCTCGCCCCGGCCTTCTCAGCACGCGTCGTCGGCCGCGCCGAGCCGCTCAGCTGGAGCGAGTTCAAACAGTTCGGTCTCATGTTCCTGTCCGCCTTCCCTGACGGCCATCACGTCTTCGAGCACGTAGTCGCCGAAGGCGACAACGTGATGACGCTCGGGACGTACGAAGGCACCCACAAGGGTGAGTTACAGGGGATTGCACCCACCAGCAGACAGGTCAAGTTCCCGGTGATGCACCTCGACCGGGTCGTCGACGGAAAGCTCGTCGAGCACCGCGGCCTCGGAGATCTGACGATCCTGATGGAGCAACTCGGTGTCAGCCCGTAGCAGACACCGGTCGCACTAGCTGCCGCGGCT
>CAZCIJ010000019.1:4715-21054 GCA_964498265.1 uncultured Gaiellales bacterium
TACGGCACCGATGAGGATGAAGAACGTGCTCGCCGGGACGGTCTCCGCCGCGCGGGCTCTCAGGCGTATCGGCGCCCGATCTGATCGAGGCCCGCCTTGCCGATGTCCTCCGGTGTCATTGCAGGGTGGAACTCAACGGTTGCGTCGAACGCGAGGAAGAGCGGTTCCGCGATGGACGGGGTCTCCGATGGGTCGGAGACGTCGACGATCATGATCCCGCCCCGCTTGCCGTCCCGTTCGCTGAAGTAGATAGCTTCGGGCTTGATATCAGCGAGGACCTCCTGGATCTTCGCTCCGGCGGTTCCATCCTTCACCATCGAGTTGAACGGCTCGAGGGGCGTTCTGAAGTCCACGAGCATGCGCATCGGGATCCTCCTGGGTGGGGTGTCGGTGGTCGGGAATCTATCCGCTCCGCGGTGCTCGGTTCTTCGGGTGTGCTGGCGAGGTGGGCGTCTCCCTGCTCGGCTTCCTTCGTCGCCATCCCGCCCGAGGACTGGATGCTGCGGGCTGAGGGCGTCGAGGCGCTTCGCCGTGGGCACCCAGGCCGGCCCATCCCAAGAGCACACCTCATCACATGCTGTGGAGCCGGCCCAGATCCCAGATCCGCGCCGGCTCCACGGTCGTTTCCTCCAGAAGCCCAAGCCCGGAGCGCCCCGGGGTCAGGGGCCCTCGCGGTGCCCCTGACGCCCGCGGCGGCCGCTCACAGGCGGATCCTGTACGTGCGGCGCGCCACGACGCCGGGGCCCGCCGAGATCCTCGCCTGCGCGGTCACCCAGCCGCGGAGCCGTCCGCGGTAGCGAAACTCCACAATGCCCCTCGTCCGCGGTCGCAGCGTCCGCGTCTCGGGTCGGAGGCGCACCGCCGCGCGGCCTCGCCGGCGCAGCGTCAGCTTCACGAGGCTACGCGGCAGCGTCTCCGTCACGTTGCCGCGGTTGACGACGAGGAGCTCGAGCATCCGGCCCCGCTTCGCGCGTCGCACGCGCAGCGCTCGCAGCTGAAGCCGTCGGACGATCCTCCCGGGCGCGCGCACGACCACGACCACCCCGACGCGCATCCGTACGGCGACGCCCCCCACGCGACGCCGGCGCGTGGTGAGCAGGACGAGCGCGTCGTGGTCGCCCGGCTGCGCGCGGCGGGGGAGCCTCGCCGCAACGGTGAGCGATGCGCTCGCACCAGGTTCGAGCGCCAGCCGGCGCGGCCGGATGGTCAGCCAGCGTCTGGCGGCGCCTGGCCGAGCGATCCTCGGGCGTCCGCGCAGGTCGAGGCGGAATCCGGCACGGGCGACGTCGACGACGACCGGGCTGCTGCCTGTGTTCCTGACCTGAATCGCCGCCTGGCCGGATCCGGGCAGCGCGACGCGCGCAGGGGACGCGGTCAGTGCGATTGGCGGCCTCGCCGTGCTCGTGCCCGCCGCAACGAGCACGAGCACGCAGGACGCGAGCGCAATGCCCGAAAGCCGGATCATCGTCCGATGACGCTGAACGTGATCGTCGCGGCGTACCTTCCGGCTGCCACGTTCGGGAGCGGCGAGACGAAGCCGACGCTCGTCGCCCACACGTCTCCGGTCGGGGCGCTCCGAGCCGCTGTCGTCCCGACGAGGAGATCCGGGGCGGGAGCGATCGGAATCGGTGCCATGGCGCCGCCGGCAAGCGAGCCGCCCAATACGCCTCCGCCCGGCGCGGACGCGGCGATGCCGAGCGGCAGGTCGGCCGGCACGAACGACGACCGGTGGACCGTCAGCGCGTAGCCGGAGTCGTTGTTGCTCGTGACCGTCACCTGCTGGGAGAGTGGAGCGGGTGTCTCGCCGGCTACGGCGTCGCTGAAGCTGAGGCTCGAACGCTCGAGCGCGATCGAGAGCACGGGCAGGATCTCGATGTCGACCGCTGCGCTCTGCGAGAGACCCTCCCCCGGGGGCGGAGTCGAGCCGCACGAGGCGGTCGGCGTGGAGGAGTTGCGCGGGGCGGGCGTCGCGTTCTCGAAGTCCGCAGAGTTGTCGTCGGTGTCCGCGCATCCGTTGCCGGCGCGGATGTCGGCGGTCGTGTTCGAGAGCGCGGGGGCGGCGCCGGCCCCTTCGAAGTCGGCCGCCGAGCCCCAGCCGACGAGGTCCGCGATCTGAGCGCTCGCAGCGCAGCTGCCGGCGGAGGCCCCGCACGTGAGCGGCGTGCCGTCACGGACGACCGCGACCTTGCCACCCGTGTTGGCGAGGTTGGTCGTGCCCGTCGCATCCGGTGTAGGGGACGGCGAGCCGACGGCCCCAGCGGACGCGAGCTGGACGAGGTAGTACCGCCCCGGCTCGATCGACCCCGACAGCGGCGTCGCCTGCCACGCCGTGCCGCTCGCCGACGCGTACTGAACCGTCCAGCCGCCGACGTCGACCGCCGTCGCGCCGCGGTTGAAGAGCTCGACGAAGTCGTTCGTGAAGGTCGCATCGGTGTTGCCGCCTCCCGCGTAGACCTGGCTGACGACGATGTCGGGGGAGGCGCTGTATGCAGCCGGTGCGGCGAGCAACGCGACCGCAAGGAGCATCGCGAGAGTGACGGTGGTCAGAAGTCGAGACATGAGCAACTCCAATCGGGGAGAGGACGTGTTTCCCCGTGGTAGCTCGAACCTCGATCCGCGCGGAAGTGTCCGTCCGTGTCTTGGCACGCTTTCTGCCCGGATTCGGCGCAATTCCTCAGTCGCGGGGACTCAGCGAACTCCCACACCGGCCACGCCCGCAGATGCCCCGCAATTCCCCGGTCGCGGGAACCCAGCGCTCATGCGCACGCAGGTCGCTTGTCCGGAGTGATCAGTAAAATGGCCATATGGTCAAGAAACTGACCGCAACGGAGGCAAAGGCGAAGATCCTCGCCTTGCTCGACGACGTCGCAGCCGGCGACGAGGTCGAGATCACCAAGCACGGGCGCACGGTCGCGCGTCTCGTGCCTGCCGCTGGACCGCACGCGCTCAAGGGAAGCCTCGCCGGAGTCGCGATGACCGCAGCGGTGGACGAGGAGCTCTTCACGACCGGGGAGACCTGGGAGCTGGCCTGACCGCCGTCCTGCTCGACAGCCACGTCGTTCACTGGTGGTCCGCCGAGCCCGGAAGGATCAGCGCGGCCGCCGCGAAGGCGCTGAGCGAAGCCGACGAGCTCGCCGTCTCGGCCGTGTCCTGGTACGAGCTGGCCTGGCTCGCCGGCCACGAGCGGATCGTCGTCACCATCCCAGTCCGCTCCTGGCTCGAGCGCTTGGCCGCCGAGGTCCGAACCCTTCCGCTGACGCCGGCGATCGCGGACACGGCCGTCTCGTTGCCGTCTTCGTTCCCCGGCGATCCCGCGGACCGGCTGATCCACGCGACCGCGATCGAGCACGGATTGCGGCTCGTCACCAAGGACCGCAGACTGCGGCGCCATCGCCACCCGAAGCCGCTCGCGATCTGGTAGCCCGAGGCCTGAGGAGCTGAACGACGATCGGCACACGCCGTCCTGCGTTCCACCCCGGGGCTGCGCTCAGGGCGTGGATGGACAGCAGGAGTACCGCGGGCCGATCTGGAAGCTGCTCGCGCACGAGCAGCCGGCGAGCCTGCGGCTCGGTGGCGGTCAACCGTGAAGGTGACTACAGCGGCTCGCCGACTCACAGCCGATCCCCTTCGCCATGCGCGACGAAGGTGGACGCGCCACTCAGACGTTCTTCGTGTACCGATGGCAGGGCACCGCGATCGGCCCGCCCTCGAGCGGCGGCGGAGTCGCTGGTCGCCCGCGTGCAGGATCACGCTCGGACCGCACGGCATCAGCCAGCGACGTCATCGCATCGCGTCCGCACGCCATCGTGAAGCCCTACCATGTGGATCGAGGTGGCGAGCATCGTCACCACCGCTCCGTACCGGCTTCCCGCGGCTCCTGACCGAGCCGATCTCCTGGCGACGACCTTCCGCGGTCTCGGAGGTCCGAGTTGAGCCGGCCCCGGGTCGAGATCCTCTACTTCGACGGTTGCCCGAACCACGGGCCGGCCCCGTCTCTCGTCGAGCGGATCGCGGCCGAGCTCGGCGTCGAGCCGGACATCGAGCTCGTGCGCGTCGCCGACGCCGACGAGGCGAGGCGCCTTCGCTTCCTCGGCTCGCCCACGGTTCGGGTCGACGGCGTCGACGTCGAGCCAGCCGCGCGGAAGCGCGGCGACTTCGCCTTCTCCTGCCGCGTCTATCGAGGCGAGCACGGCGTCTCGGGGGAGCCGGACGAAGGGTGGATCCGGGAGGCGTTGGCGAAGGCGGCCGCCTGAGGAGCGACGCGGAGGCCACCGCGGCGCCGGATCGCCCGCGTGCGGCGCTGGAGCACAGCTTGAGTCTCCAGCTCGTTCGCCCGCAGGCGAGGCAGTAAGCTAGGCGGTCTCGGGCACGACCAGAGGCTCTCGCCCTGTCACGAGGAGGCCACGACGACATGAGTTACCGGAGCCTGGAGGAGTTGCTGCAAGCGGCCGGGAACCCAGTCAAGCTGCTGCGCGATTCGCAGATCGGTCCGTACGTCTATCCGGCGGTGCCGAGCGAGTTCTCGAACTGGAGAGACGAGCAGCGTGCCTGGCGGGAGACCTGCGCTCTCTTCGACCAGTCGCATCACATGACCGATCTCTACGTCGAGGGCCCGGACGTCATGAAGCTGTTCTCCGACCTCGGCGTCAACTCGTTCGCCAACTTCCAGGTCAACAAGGCGAAGCAGTTCGTCGCGTGCAATCACGACGGCTACGTGATCGGCGACGGAATCCTCTTCCACCTCGACGAGAACCGGGTCAGCCTCGTGGGACGCCCGTCCGCCCACGACTGGGTTCAGTACCACGCGGAGACCGGCGCGTACGACGTCTCGATGGAGAGGGACGAGCGGACCGCCGTGAACCCGGCGGGACGGAGAAAGGTCTACCGCTACCAGGTCCAGGGCCCGACGGCGCTCGACGTCCTGCAGAAGGCGACGGGCGGGCCCTTGCCCGAGATCAAGTTCTTCAACATGGGGGAGCTCGCGATCGCCGGCCGAGCGGTGCGCGCTCTGCACCACGGCATGTCCGGCACCGTCGGGCTGGAGCTCTTCGGCCCCTGGGAGGACGCCGAGGCCGTCAAGGCCGCCATCGTCGAGGCGGGCCAGGAGCTCGGGCTCCGGCAGGTCGGATCGCGGGTCTACGCGACGAACACGCTCGAGTCGGGATGGATCCCGTGCCCGCTGCCCGCGGTCTTCACGGGCGAGAAGATGAAGGCCTATCGCGAGTGGTTGCCTGCAAACGGCTACGAGGCCACGGGCTCGCTCGGCGGAAGCCTGTACTCCGACGACATCACCGACTACTACCTCACGCCTCACGACCTCGGCTACTGGCCGTTCGTCAGATTCGACCACGACTTCATCGGACGGGAGGCTCTCGAGAGGATCGCCGACACGCCGACGCGAAAGAAGGTCACGCTGGCGTGGAGCGGGGAGGACGTCGCGCACGCGATGGGAACCTTGTTCGAGAAGGGTGAGGCGGTGAAGTACATCGACCTCCCGCTGCCCAACTACGCGACGTGGCCGTACGACAAGGTGCTCGACGGCGGCAGTGTCGTCGGCATCTCGACGTTCTCCGGCTACAGCTACAACGAGCGCTCGCTCCTGTCGCTGGCGATGGTCGACATGGACGTCGAGATCGGCGCCGAGGTCGTCCTGGTGTGGGGCGAGGAAGACGGCGGATCGTCGAAGCCGGTCGTCGAGCGCCACGTGCAGGGCGAGATCCGCGCGGTCGTCAGTCCCTGCCCGTACTCGGAGGTGGCGCGGACCTCCTACGCCGAGGGCTGGCGCACCAAGGCGGGGGTCGCCTGAGGCCCGGGCCGCTGCCCCGGCGGGAGCCTTCGAGCGTCGATCGGCGTCACGCGGCAACCGGATCGCGGTCGGCCGTGCCGGCGACGATGCGTTCGACGTTGGCCGGCGCGAAGAACTCGGGCACCGGCAGGGTGCCGGCCATCGCGCTGACGAAGGCGTCCATCTCCGACTGGCTTCCGTGGACGGCTGCGAGCAGGCGTTGCATGTCCGGTGGCGGAGGCTCCATCGTCGCGAACCCGCACGTGAGCTCGAAGGTGGGCAGCGACGCCTCGTCGCGAACGCGCTGGAACCCGGCCATCGCGCTGTCGAAGGCCTGCGCTCCCGAGAGCCAGCCGTCCAGCGCCGAGGCGCACAGGTCCGCGTCGCGGAACGCGTCGCTGATGCCCCAGGCGGTGATGGGGTCCTTGTCGTAGCCGGCGTCGCCGACCAGAGCCCAGCCCGGGCCGTACGGCTTGCGGAAGAAGCTCGAGACAGCGCCGCCGGCGAAGCGCGCCTCGCGCGTCGCCGCGCGCACGCGCTCCGCGAACGCGGGCGCGAGCTCGAGCGTGCGCATGTAGTTGCCCTCGATGTCGCCCCGGTTCGCCTTGAACTCCGCATACGGCCAGCCGACGACGACCATCGTGAGCCCGTCGTGGGTGGGGACGGCGCCGAAGCCGCGATTCGGCCGCACGGAGATCTCGAAGCCCTCGACCGGCAGCCCGCTCCAGTAGGTGTAATAGCCGCCCTGGAGCGGCGGTCGGTCGTTGTACTGGTGCGGCCGCACAGCCTTCGCCACGGTCGAGTGGCGCCCGTCCGCTCCAACCACCACGCGGGCGCTCACCGCGATGCTCTTCCTCTTCCGGCTGCGCCCTCTGACCCCGCTGACCCGACCGCCGTCCGCGAGCAGCCCCTCGACCGCGAATCCCTCCTGGACATCGGCCCCCGCCTCGCCTGCGGCGTCGATGAGCAGCTTGTCGAGCACGGTGCGACGCGGGCCGTACCCGGTCGCGACCCCATCCACCGGCTGCGGAGAGCCTGAGATCGTGAACGCGCCGAAATCGTACGAGTAGCGAGGCACGGGCGGACATCCGGTCGCCTCCAGCCGCTCGAGCAGCCCCCAGCGCTTGAGCTGCGCCAGTCCCGGCGGGTGGATGAAATGCGTCGAGAGCGTGTCGCTCGGGAACGTCGCCCTGTCCACGAGCAGCACGCGGTACCCCTTGCGCGCCAGAAGCATCGCCGTCGGCGCCCCAGCACAGCGCGCCCCAACCACGATCGCGTCGTACGTCGTGCCCATCACGATCACCCCTTCGTCTCCTCGAGAGCAGTTGCTGGAGACGCTACGAGCGCTCCGCGGGCGCGCCAATCGGGAGTTCTCCCCATGTCACGAGCCCGTATTGCGTCGCAAACAGGGCAGCTGCCGCGCGGGTCGAGACGCCCATCTTGGCGTAGGCGTTCTGAACGTGGCGGTCGGCCGTCTTGACCGAGATGCCGAGCGCGCGCGCGACCTGCTTCGTCTGCAGCCCGCGGGCGAGGAGGCACACGACCTGCACCTCGCGCTCCGTCAGCCCCGCCGGACGGTCGATCCTCGGGACGCGCTGGCCGGCCGCCTCGAGCACGGCGGTCACCGCGTCCGCGTCGAGACGGCCTGCGCGCGCCTCCTGCCCGAGCGTCTCGGCCGCCTCCTCGGGAGCGAGCCGCGGGCGGTGCGGTCTCGGCTCGGTCATCGCATGGTAGGCGTCCGCGGCTGCGAGCAGCCGCGCCGGCGCCGAGAGCGTGGCGGCCGTCGCTCCGCGGTGGTAGCCGGAGCCGTCGAGCCGCTCGTGGTGCGCGCTCGCGACCCGCGCGAGCGCGGCGAGGAACGGCGAGCGGGCGATCACCCGCTCGCTGTGGTAGGCGTGCAGCCGGACGTGCTCCCACTCGTCCGGGGTCAGCGGGCCGGGCTTCTGCCAGATCCGACCGGGCACCGCGACCCGCCCCACGTCGTGGACGAGGGCGGCACGCCGGGTTGTCACGACGTCCGTCGCGTCGAAGCCCCACCGGTCCGCCGCCGCGGCTGCCAGCGCCGCCACTCCCGCCGAGTGGCCCACGAAGAACGGGGAGAGGAGATCCGAGAAGTCGCCCATCGCCGCCAAGGCGCGATCGATCGCGTCACCCTCGAGCGTCAGGCGCGGCTCCGGCTCGCAGTCGAGCGTCTCGTTCCACCCCGAGGCATCGGCGTCGAGCGCCAGAATCTCCTCCGCTTCGTCCACGAGGCATGCGGCGATCGCCGGGTCGAACGCGCGCCCCGAGCGCTCGCGCACAGTCTGGACGGCGCGCTCCTCGCCGCCCAGCATCCGCTGGAAGGCTGCGTCTCGCGCCACATGCACGATGCGCACCGGCAACGGGATGTCGTCGCCCCGGGCCTGGCCTGGGTGGCCCCCGCCGTCCCAGCGCTCGTTGAGCAGGGCGAAGAGCTCCTGCACCGCGGGGGGAAGTCCCACGCGCTCCGTCAGCATCTGCCCCACCTCGCAGAGCGCGGCGAGGTGGCCCCGGTACCCCCGGACGACTCCGGGCAGCCGGGTGGCGACCCGCGCCGCGCGCACCGGGGGCGGGGGCCCCGGCGGCGCGATCGCACGGATGATCCCCCGCATGACCTCGGCGCGCGACCCGAACATGACCGGCGTGTAGTGCACATGGATGTCGCCCTCGAAGTCTTCGGCCGCGACGTCGGCGTCCGCCGTGCAGCCGATGTAGAAGAGCAGGCAGCCGTAGTACGTCTGGCACGCGGTCGAGGCATCGACGCCGAGCCGCTCGCCGAGGCGCATGGCGATCAGCGTGCTGTGCAGCCCGTGCTCGAGCGGGAAGCCCATGCCGAGGTCGGTCGCGAGCGAGAGCGCCGCGATCACCTCCGCGGCCCGAACCCGTTCCTCAACCGGCGACGGTGCTCGTGTCACACGGCGAGAGTACCCGGGACCCGCGCTCGGCAGCGGCTCTGACGGGACGGCGCTCCCCTTGCTCCGAGAGCGAGCCGAGTTGGGCCTGATTCATCGTACTCCTCTTCAGTTACCCGCGGGCCTCGCATAGAGTCGGCGAGCCATTCGGGACTCGGGGGCCTGCGCGTGCCGACAGCGGTTCACTTCGACCTGCCCGGAATGACGCGGCAGGAGTACGACTCGCTCATCGAGGATCTCGGTCTCGGGAAGCATGCGCCCTCGGGCGGGATCCTCCACTTCTCGGCACCGAACCCGGACGGAGGCTGGTTCATCCTCGACATCTGGGAATCCGAGCAGGCGTTCCACGCGTTCGCCCGGGAGGTCCTGATCCCGACGGCGCGACGGCTCGGGCTCACGATCTCACGCCCGAAGATCTTCCCGGTGCACAACCTCTTCATCCCGGACGTCGCGCGGCTCGGCGACATGGCCCGCCTCCCGAGCCCGTATCGATGAGGCGTCCGCGATCTGCCGAGTCGTGTCGATGAGGCCGGAAGTGAGTCCGGCGTCCTCGGCCCGTGCCCCAGCGAGCCCTCCGATCGAGATCGCGACGTAGGCGAAGGGCATCCCGAGCCCGATGAACAGAAGCCGCGGCAGCAGATCCACGACGTAGGAGCCCTGCGGGGAGATCTGCGTGAGGTAGCCGACCGCACCGCGGAGGCCCTGCGGCGTGCGCCGTGGGATTAGCCGTGACGTCATCGCCGTTCAAGCAGGGGATGGAGCCGAAGGGGCTGACGGTGCTCGTGACCGGCGCGACCGACGGTCTCGGCCGCCGCGTCGCCGGCGAGCTCGCCTCCGCGGGTGCGACTGTGCTCGTGCACGGTCGCGATCCCGAGCGGTGCAGGCGCACGGTCGCGGAGCTCGAGGACGCGGGCGGCGGCGAGCCCGTGCGGTCGTACGTCGCCGACTTCTCCTCACTCGAGCAGGTCCGCCGGCTCGCCGAGCGGGTCGAGAGCGAGAACGACCGCCTCCACGTGCTCGTGAACAACGCCGGGATCGGGGCGGGGGCGCGCGGTGAGACCGGGCGTGCGCTGAGCGAGTACGGCCTCGAGCTCCGCTTCCAGGTCAACTACCTGGCCGGGTTCCTGCTCACAACCCTCCTGCTACCGCTCCTTCGGCGCTCGGCTCCCGCGCGCGTCGTCAACGTCGCCTCCGCCGGCCAGGCCCCGCTCGACTTCGACGACGTCATGCTCGAGCGCGGCTACGACGGCTTCCGCGCCTACCGGCAGAGCAAGCTCGCCCAGATCACGTACACGGTCGAGGCGGCCGAGCGCCTCGCCGGAACCGGCGTGACCGTGAACGCGCTGCACCCTGCCACGCTCATGAACACGAAGATGGTCTACGAGAGCTTCGGCAGCCCTCTGAGCGACGTCGAGGAGGGCGTCGCGGCGACGCTGCGCCTCGTCCTCTCGCCCGACCTCGACGGCGTGACCGGCCGCTACTTCGACGGGACCCGCGAGGCGCGTGCCGAGGCGCAGGCCTACGACCCTGCTGCACGCCGTCGCCTGTGGGAGCTCTCGGAGCGCCTGACCGGCGCCAGCGACGGAAGCTAGCTCGCTCCCGCGGGATCCCCGCCCGCGACGAGCAGCTCGCGCAGGTGCTGCGGCGGACGCCCCGTGAGGTCCTCGACAACCGTCGACGTCGTCGCGAAGAACCCCTCCCGGGTCGCCCGTCCGAAGGTCGCGTAGCGCTGGGTGACCTCCTCGGGCATGCCTGCGTGTTGCGCGAGCCCGGCAGCCCACGTCTCGTCGTCGACCGGGACGGCCTCGACCGCGCTCCCGGAGACCTCGGCCGCCAGCGCCGCGATGCCGTCCCCGGAGAGGAGCTCCGGGCCGGTGACGTCGTACGCCTTGCCCTCGTGCCCCTCCCCCGTGAGCACGGCTGCGGCGACGGCGGCGCAGTCGCCGCGCGTGACGTAGGCGAGGGTGCCCTCCCCGTGGTTGTGCACGTACTGGCCGGTGGCGATCGCGCCCTCGAGGGTCGGCACCTGGAGGTCGGCATAGATGCCGTTGCGCAGGGACGTCCACGCCAGGCCGCTCGCCTGCATCGCCTCCTCGGTCGCCCGGTGCTCCGGGCACACGACCGCCGGGTTGTCCTCGCTCGGGTTGAGGATGGACGTGTAGACCAGGTGGCGCACCCCGGCGCCTTTCGCGGCCTCGATGGCGGCCGTGTGCTGTGCGATGCGCCGCCCGACGTCGGAGCCGCTGATGATGAGCAGCCGGTCGACCCCCGCGTACGCCTCGCGCAGCGACCCTGGATCGTCGAAGTCCCCGCGGCGCACGGTGACGCCCTTCTGCGCGTACGCGTCGAGCTTCTCGGGCGTCCTCGTCACGAGCACGACGTCGGATGGATCGACGCGCTTGAGCACGAGCTCGGCCGTCAGCCGGCCGAGCTGCCCGGAGGCTCCGGAGATGCCGATGACCATGTGCGGTCCTCCTCGTGATCGGTATCTCACGCAAGGGCAGATCGCCGCTGCGCCCGCGATGGAACCGTATCTGGCCCCAGCACGGGACGCGGCACGCGAGCCGCCGCGGCGGGAGCCAAGTGTGCGGGCACGAGCGTGGAGGCGTAGGCGGCGCGCATGAGCGCCGGCTATGCTGTGCGAGCCGGCGAGGGAGCCGGCGGTCGGGCTTCGAGGCCTCGGAGGCGTACGTTACGCGCCGCCGGGGCTTTTTCGATGGTCCATGCACGCAAGGAGAGTGGGATGCGCATCCTGATCGCCGACGACAACACGATCGTCCGGGTGGACCTCCGTGCCGTTCTCGAGGAGGCCGGCCACACGGTCTGCGCCGAGGCGAGCGACGGTCTCCAGGCCGTCGAGCTCGCCCGCGAGCAGAAGCCCGACCTCGCGATCCTCGACGTGCGCATGCCGCGGCTTCACGGCATCGAAGCCGCCCGGCGCATCCTGCGCGAGCGTCCGATCCCGACCGTGATCGTCACCGGGTACACGGACTACTCGCTGTCGAGCCTCGTCGCCGCGGCCGGCGTGAGCGGCGCCTACCTGTCGAAGCCGTTCACGGATCGGGACGTCCTGCTCGCCGTCGAAGAGGCCGTGCTCCAGGGATCGGCTCGGGCGCCGAGCCTCTACGAGATGGGGGAGCGGGAGCGGAGGGCCTAGACGATTGATCGACAAATCGATCAATCGTCTCTACACGGGGCCCGCTTCGCGGCCCCTACGGCATGGCCGTCCCAGTTACCAGCGCCGCAGCGGCCGTCTCGGCCGCTTCCGGCGCGTGCGAACGCGACGTTTGATCGGACTTTCCGAGCAAACGTCTCGGGGCTGTCCGGAACGTGGCCGTGGGCGTGGACCGCCTTTCCGAGCAGGCTCCTGATTCCCGCCCCTCGGAGGCGACGCCGATCAGCCGCCAGGTCCCGCGCTCCCGCCTGCCTCGAGCCAGCGCTCGGCCTCGGAGTAGAACGGCTCGAGAAGGTCCGCCCGGTCGTCGCCGAGCTCGTCCGCCCCGACGTCGTATCCACGGCTGGAGAGCACGCATGCCCACGCGCGATACGAGGGCCGGCGGCGTCGCAGGTCGTCCCAGTCGACGGGCAGCGCCTCCCGCGGGTTCACGGGCGCCATCGCGTCCTTGTGGTAGATGCCGTCGAAGGTCGCGAGCCGCCAGCCCTCCGGCGTGCGTTGCACGCGGGAGAAGAAGCGGCAGTACATGACCATGTCCACCTCGACCCCGCCGATCGTGCCGCGGTTGCGGATCTCCGCCACGCTCTCGACGAGAGCTCGATCACCCTTGACGCGCACGTGCACGGGCTCGATCGGGTGCGTGCTGTGTCGCCCCCTCTCGGCCATCTCCTTCGAGGCCGCCGCGAACTCGCGTGCCGTGCCCTCGAACCAGGTCGTCTTGACGTGTGAGTCCTCCGTGTAGCAGCCCGCGAGCTTGTCCCACTCGCCCCGGTCCCGCCAGAACCGCTCCTCGCGCACGAGCTCGCGAATCGCCTGTTTGTCGAGGGTGTCGGCGAGCAGGGCCCGGTCGACCTCGAACGTGCTCATGCGGAGAATGTAGAGGAGGCCGTAGGCTATGCGCGGGGTCGCGCAGATGAGGATCGACCTCGCATACGGCGAGCAGGGCTTGGCCGTGGAGGTACGGCCGGGGCGGACGACGGTCGTCACGCCGACGTCCCTCCCCGTGGCGGAGAACCCGGCCGCGCTCGTTCGGGATGCGATCCGGCGCCCGATCGGCAGCCCGCGACTGCGCGACATCGTCCGGCGCGGACAGACGGTTGCGATCTCGGTCTGCGACGGAACGCGGCCTCAGCCGCGAGACGTCGTCGTTCACGCGCTGCTCGAGGAGCTCGACGGAATCGTGACGCTCGACGACGTCGTCGTGCTCGTGGCGACGGGCACCCACCGGGGCAACACGCCCGCGGAGTTGCGCGCGATGCTCGGCGACCTCGTCGATCAGCTGCGAGTCGTCAACCACGACGCTCGGGACGACGCGTCGCTCGTCTGGACGGGGAGGCACGGAGACGGAGTGCCCGTGTGGCTGAACCGGGAATGGGTCGAGGCCGACGTGCGCATCACGACCGGGTTCGTCGAGCCGCACTTCTTCGCCGGCTTCTCCGGCGGGCCGAAGCTGGCGGTGCCGGGGCTGGCCGGCCTGGAGACGGTTCTCACGCTCCACGACGCGCGCCGCATCGGCCATCCCAGGGCGCGCTGGGGCGTCGTCGAGGGCAACCCCGTCCACGACGACATTCGGGCGGCCGTCGCCGCCACCGGGACGACTTTCGCGCTCGACGTGATCCTCGACCGGCGAAAGCGAGTGGCGCGCGCGCTCGCCGGTGAGCTCTTCGCAATGCACCGCCAGGCCTGCGCCGTCGCGAGACGCCTGGCGATGACGCCCGTGCCCGCGCCGTTCGACGTCGTGTTGACGACCAACTCGGGCTTCCCGCTCGACCAGAACCTCTACCAATCGGTGAAGGGGATGTCGGCGGCCGCGCAAGTCGTCAAGCCGGGCGGGACGATCGTGTGCGCCGCCGAGTGCAGGGACGGGTTCCCAGACCACGGCTCCTACCGCGCCGAGCTGGCCGCCGCGGAATCGCCTGCCGCGCTCCTCGAGCAGATCCGCGCGCGACCGAGGACGGTTCCCGATCAGTGGCAGGTGCAGATCCAGGCGGACATCCAGACCCGCTCTCGAGTCGTCATGCACACGTCGTTCCTCTCCAACTCCGACCTCGAGTCCGTCCACCTCGAGCAGACGGCCGACATCGCCGCGACCGTCGAGGACGCGCTGGCGGCGGCCGGCCCGGGCTCGCGCCTGTGCGTGATCCCCGAGGGACCGCAGACGATCCCGTACGTCGCCGCGGAGGGCTGACGGATCAGGGGCGTGCTCGCAGCCTGGAGCGGGTCCGAGCGAGAGCTTCTTCGCAGAGCGCAGGCAGGCGATCAGGAGGCATACGGTCGCCTCGTGGAGCCCTACCGCGGCGAGCTGCACGCACACTGCTACCGCATGCTCGGCTCGGTTCACGACGCCGAGGACGCGCTGCAGGACGCGCTGCTGCGCGCGTGGCGCGGACTGAGCCGCTTCGAGGGGCGAAGCTCGCTCCGGTCATGGCTGTACAAGATCGCCACCAACGCCTGCCTCGACGCGATCGGCCGGCGGCCCAAGCGGGTCCTCCCGGTTGACTCCAACCCCGCCACCGATCCGCAGGAGGGGCCCGGCGAGCCGGTGACCGAGTCCGTCTGGATCGAGCCCTACCCGGACGAGCGGATCGGCGTCGAGGACGGCCACGCTGCGCCCGAGGCGCGGTACGAACGGCGCGAGAGCGTCGAGCTGGCGTTCGTCGCGGCCATGCAGCACCTCCCCGCCAGGCAGCGCGCCGTGCTCATCCTGCGCGAGGTACTCGGCTTCTCGGCCCGCGAGGTTGCAGACACGCTGGAGACGACGACCGCCTCGGTGAACAGCGCCCTCCAGCGAGCGCGCCGGACGGCGCAGGAGAGGCTTCCCGAGCGCAGCCAGCAGGCGACGCTGCGCGCGCTCGGCGACGAGCGGGTGCGCGACCTCGTCCAGGACTACCTCGACGCGTGGGAGCGCGGCGACGTGGACGCGGTGGTGGCCATGCTGGCCGAGGACGCGGCGTTCACGATGCCCCCGCTGCGCAGCTGGTTCGGGCCCAGACCGCAGATCGCGGCCTTCCTGGCCGCCTTCCCCCTCTCCGGCAAGTGGCGGTGGCGGGCGCTCCGCGTGCGCGCGAACGGGCAGGAGGCGCTCGCCTTCTACGCGTGGGACCCGGTCGACGAGGTCTACAAGCAGTTCGCCCTCAACGTGCTGACCTTCCGCGACGACCAGATCAGCGAGGTCACCGCCTTCCTGACGCGCTCGACGCAGGATCCCGACCGCGGGGTGATCGCCCGGCTGCCCGAGCAGCCTCCCGATCCCGGCAGGACGCTGGCCGCGTTCGGGCGCTTCGGGCTCCCGGAGGAGCTTGCCGCGTAGGCCTCGCTCGACCTGGAACCGTAGGAATCGACTACCGCTGTGAGAGCCCCAGCGTCTCGTCGAGCCAGTCGAAGAGGACCTCGTTGCGCCACTGAGGGGCCATGGGCGCGTCGTGGTACTGGGCTCCCTGGGCGACGGTCATCTTCACGTAGGCCTTCGGCGCCGTGAGCAGGTCGTAGAGCGTCCGGGCCTGGCCGGGATAGAACTGCTCGAGGTCGTAGTCGACGACGAGCGTCGGCGAGGTGACCAGGTGGATCACGTCCGTGTTGCGGTACTCGAGCAGATCCCGGATGAGCGTGTAGCCGTCGGGCGCGCGGAAGATCTCGCCGCGCTTGTCGAGCAAGAAGCGCTGCTCGGGCGCCGCACCCTCGAGAATCTCCGCCCATACGCGGTTGACGGCCCTGCGGTCGCCGGCCTTCACGGCCTCGATCAGCGACTTGGGCAGCGGCCAGGCGGCGGCGATGTCGGTCGCCCCAGGGTCGAGCACGACCGCGGCGAGCCGGTGCTCGAAGGCCGCGGCACGCGCGACGAGCTCGCCGCACATGCTCCAGCCGGAGATCGCGATCCGGTCTCCGTCGACGTCCGGCCGCGTGAGCAGGTAGTCGACGATCGGCGTCACGACGGCCTCCCAGTCCGGGCGGAACGGGATGCCGCGCTCGAACAGCATCGACCCCTGCCCCGGCCCCTCGAAGAGGAGGGCGTTCCAGCCTCGCTGGATCGCCGCAGCTCCGCCGTAGGAGTAGATGTCGACCAGCTGGCCGTCGCTGCCGTTGTTGACGATCAGCGTGGGCCGGGGCGTCCCCGAATCGTCGGGCTTGAGCAGCCAGCCCGGCAAGGTCGTGTTCTCGTAGGGAATCTCGACCTTCTCGAACGGCGGCGAGAACAGGGCGGCGGCCCTCGCCCAGCAGGCGTTCATGCGCTTGTAGGTGCCCTCCTCCCGGTAGGGGTTCCCCGTCCCGAGCACGTAGAACAGCGCCGGCGCGTAGTACTCGGCAGCGCGCAGGAAGCGCGAGCGCGCCGTGACCGCGTGGCCGCCGGCAAGCGCCTCCTCGCCCTTCCGGCGCAGGCGCTCCGCATACTCGGAGAACTCGTCGTAGATCGCGTCGTAGGTCGCCCCCTTGGCGTTGACGCGGTTCGTG
>CAZCIJ010000020.1:0-21033 GCA_964498265.1 uncultured Gaiellales bacterium
GTAGCAGGCCGGGCCGGGGCGGGAGCCGGCGCTCTGCGGACCCACCCGCAGCAGCCCGCCTGCGTCCATCCAGGCGATGCTGCCTCCGCCGGCCCCGATGGAGCGCACGCCGACCTTGGGGATCCGCAGGCTGTACTGGGACACCACCGGCTCTGGATCGAGCGGGATCTCGGCGTCGAGGATGAGCCCGACGTCGAACGACGTGCCGCCGACGTCGGTGCAGATGACGTTGGGCTCCTCGTACAGGCGGCTCAGGTACTGCGCGCCCAGGATGCCTCCCGTCGGGCCGGAGTCGAGGGTGACGATCGGCCGGACGCTCGCATCCTCGACCGACGTGAGCCCCCCGCTCGCCTGCATGACGAGCAACGGCCCGCCGAGCCCCTCCTCCTGCAGGCGGGCCTCGAGCCCGGCGAGGTAGCTCGCGACCGCAGGCCCCGCGTACGCGTTGAGCACGGTGGTCGCCGTGCGCTCGTACTCGCCGAGAACCGGCGCCAGGTCGCACGACAGCGATACGAAGACGCCCGGGGCGCGCTCTGCGAGGAGCGCCGCCACCCTGCGCTCGTGGCTGTCGTTGACGAAGGACCAGAGGAACGAGACGGCGATGGCCTCCACGCCGGCGGCAACGAGCCGGTCGATCGCTCGAGAGGCCTCGTCCTCGTTGAGCTCGACGAGCACGTCGCCCTCGGCGTCGACGCGCTCGGACACTCCCTCGATCAGCTCGGGAGGAACGATCGGCACGGGCTTGCTCAGGCGCGACGAGTGCACGATGTCACGCTCCGCGAGGCCCGCCCGCTTGGAGAACACCTTGCCGATGAGCAGGGAGTCCTCGTAGCCCCGTGTGGTGAGGAGGCCGGTCGTGACTCCCGTGCGAGTGAGGACGGCGTTCGTGGCGACCGTCGTCCCGTGGACGAGCATCTCCGTCTGCTCCAGGAGCTCGGTGCGCGCGATCCCGCGCTCCTCCGCAGCCACCGCGAGCGCCGAGAGCACCCCCTCGGCGAGGCGCGGACGGGTCGTCAGCGACTTCGACACCGTTCGCTCGCCGGCGCCGTCGACGATGACGCAATCGGTGAACGTGCCGCCGATGTCCACGCCGATCCGATAGCGGCCGCCTGCGGCCGCGTCGGCCCCTCCGGCTACCACGTGACCTGGGCCTTCTCGGAGACGTCTCCCGGCTCGAGCCCGTCGGAAACGGGCTCATCCTCCGGGACGAGGTCGAGCCCGGCCTCGCGCGCGTGCAGCACGAGCAGGGAGGCGAAGTCCACGTCGGCGAAGCCGGCGTCGATCAGCCTCTGAACCTGCTCCCGGACGAGGTTGCAGACCGGCAGAGGGACGCCGAGGGCCTCGGCCTCCTCGAGCCCGAGGTCGAAGTCCTTGCGCAGAAGCAGCGACGTGAACGTCGGCGTCCAGTCCAGGTTCACGAGCGCGGGCGTCTTGTACCTCGTGAACGTCGAGCCCATCACGCTCCGGTTCAGGAACGCGAGGAAGGCGTGGCGGGGGACGCCGCCCTTCTCGGCGAGCACCGTGATCTCGGCGAGCGTCTCGATCACGGCGCCGAGCAGCAGGTTGTGGGCGATCTTCACGAGCCTTGCGACGTCGCCCTCACCCACGTACGTGGCGCCCTTGCCGAGCAGCTCGAGGTAAGGCTCGGCCTCGAGGAAGGCGTCTTTGGGGCCCGAGACGACGAAGGTCAGGCCGCCGGCCTTGGCGACCCTCGGGTTGCCGCTCACCGGCGCCGCGAGCAGGGCCGACCCCTTGCCGTCCGCCGCGGCGCGGATCTCCGCCGAGGCCTCCGCGGAGACCGTCGAGCAGTCGATGACGACGCGGGGAGCGCGTCGGCCTGCGAGAAGGCCGTCGGGCCCGGTCATCACGGCGCGCAGATCGTCGTCGCCCGCCACCATCGAGAACACGATCTCCCGGTCGGAGAGCGCGGCGGGGGCATCGACGATCTCCGCGCCGAGAGCGGCCAGCGGCTCCGCCTTCGCTCGCGTCCGGTTGTGCGCCGCGAGATCGCACTCGGCTCGCAACAGCCGCGCGGCCAGCTCCAGGCCCATCCGGCCCGTCCCGATCCACCCCAGGCGCCGCCTCGGCACGGGCGCCGTCATCGTCTAGCCCCACACCTCGGCGCGACGTCGGCGACGAGCTTCAGCTTCTCCTCCCGGGCTTTTCGGTGACGATCTCTGCAATCGATCGCATCACCTTACGTCAGTGGAACGAGCGCCGTCAATCAGTCGACGACCGCTGCGCCCAGCGCGCCGGCCCGATTCAGGTGCGACTGGGTCTCCCGGATTCCTGGGAGCTGGCCGTCGGAGAAGAAGTAGTGGTCGCGGCCGGCGACCATCAGCTCCTCGGCCGGAAAGCGCGTGATCACTTCGCAGCCGTCGCCCGTGACGACGAGCTGCTCCTCGATCCGTGCCGCCGACCACCCGTCGCGGGCGGGCCAGAAGGTCTCGAGGGCGACGACCATGCCTTCCTCGATCACCTCCGGGTGGTCGAGCGAGACGAGCCGGCTGATGATCGGCTTCTCCCAGATGGACAACCCTACGCCGTGGCCGAACTGGAGCGCGAAGGCGGCTTCCTCGGTGGGGAACCCGAACTCCTGCGCCGCGGGCCAGACGCTCGCGATCTCGGCGGTCGTCACGCCGGGCCGGATGAGCTCGATCGCCTGGTCGAGCAGGTCGCGGCAGCGCCTGTAGGCGTCCACCTGCGCCCGGGAAGCGCTGCCCACGGCGAACGTCCGGTAGTAGCAGGTGCGGTACCCGAGATGGCTGTGGAGAATGTCGAAGTACGCCGGGTCGCCGGGACGCAGCATGCGGTCGGTGTAGACGTGGGGATGGGGGTTGCAGCGCTCGCCGGAGATCGCGTTCACGCCCTCGACGTGCTCGGACCCGAGGTCGTAGAGCACGTTGCTGACGAGGCCGACGCACTCGTTCTCGCGCATTCCGGGCCGCAAGGCGCGGTAGAGGCGCTCGTACGCCGTGTCGACCATCGAGCAGGCCGTGTCGAGCAGCGTGACCTCGTCCTGCGTCTTGATCATGCGGGCGCGCTGCATGACCTGCTGGCCGTCGAGTACGCGGATGCCCTCGGCCTGGAGAGCGAACAGCACCGGGAGCTCGGCGACGTCCACGCCGAGCGGCTCGCCGAGCAGGCCGCGCGACTCGAGCTCGCGACGGATCTTGGCGGCGACGTCCTCCGCTCGGCCCGAGTCGGGAGCCATCGCCCCGCGCATGGTCGAGATTCCGGCGGGGGCGCGGCCGTCGAGCCACGGGCAGTAGAGATCGTGGTGGCGTGCGGCCGAGCCGAAGTCCCAGACGATCGGCTCGCCGTCGCGGGGAAGGAGCGAGAAGCGGGCCAGCTTGTCCATCGCCCACGTGCCGATGTGCGTGGCCGTGAGGTAGCGGATGTTGGCCATGTCGAAGCACAGGAGCGCGCCGAGCTCCGACTCGGCGAGCCGCTCGCGAGCGCGCGCGAGCCGCTCGCGCCGGAGACGCTCGGCGTCGAGCCGCTGCTCCCAGTCGACGGTCATGAGTCCGAAGGTCTTGCCCATCGCGCGGTCTCCTCTCTCGGGTTCTCGGGCCAGCCTAGTGCTCTGTCCGGGGACGACGGCGCGCCCTGGCGGCTGCAAACCGGCGCCGGCGTGCGTCCTCGGTCGCGTCCACTGACCTGGTGGTATCTCGGCGCGCGGTCAGCGCGCTCGTCCTTCCCCGGCTTGGCTTTCGCTCGCCAGGATCATCACCGTACTCCCCGGACGGAGACTCGTGCAATCGTTTGAACCTCGGATGCGATCGGGCGCCGGGATAGGCTCTGCCGATGACCGGGACGGCTCGCTCGCGCAGGAGCCTGGCCGTGGCGCTCGGCACGCTGGCCGCCTTCGGTCCGCTGGCGACCGACCTCTACCTGCCCGCGCTGCCCGAGCTCGCGCGCTTCTTCGATACCCCGATCGGGAGGGCGCAGCTGACGCTCACGGCGGCGTTCGCCGGACTCGGCGTCGGGCAGGCGGTGTACGGTCCGCTGTCCGACCGCTACGGACGCCGCCGCCCGCTCCTCGCCGGGATCGCGCTCTTCGCGGCTTCGGCGGTCGCCTGCGCGCTTGCACCCTCCATCGAGGTCCTGATCGGGTTGCTGTTCGTGCAGGCGTTCGGCGGCTGCGCAGGGCTCGTGATCTCGCGCGCCATCGTCCGCGACCTCTTTGAGGGCGCGCAGGCCGCGAGCTTCTACGCGTTGATCATGCTCGTGTTCGGACTCGCCCCGGTCCTCGCCCCTCTCGTCGGCGGGCAGCTGCTCGCCCTCGGCGGTTGGCGCGTCCCGTTCATCAGTCTCGCCGTGCTCGCGACCGCCTGCCTCGCCGTCGTGCTGTGGCTTCCGGAGACGCTTCCACCCGAACGGCGCCGCACCGGGGGCGTCCGCGATGCCCTCGGCTCCTACGGCCACCTCCTGCGCAGCCGGGCGTTCGTCGCCTGCGCGGGAACCTGCGCGCTGTCCTCGACGGGGCTGTTCACCTACATCGCCGCGTCCCCGGCCGTCGTGATCGACCAGTACGGAGTCTCCCCACAGGTGTTCGGGTTCGTGTTCGGCGCCAACGCCATCGGGCTCATCGTCGCCTCCCAGGTGGCGGGACGCCTCGTCGGTCACGTCGGGCCGGCGGCGGTGCTGCGGGGGGCCGTGCTCGTCCAGGCGCTGGCGGCGGGCGCGCTCGTGTCCGTGGCCGCCACCGGCGCCGGAGGTCTCGCGGGACTGCTCCCGCCGCTGTTCGTCGTCGTCTCCTGCGTCGGGGCGGTGATTCCCACGGCCACGGCGGTGGCGCTGACGCCGTTCCCGGAGAGGGCAGGCGCCGCGTCCGCGCTCGTCGGGGCGCTCCAGCTCGCTGTCGGGGCGGGCGCCGGGGCGCTCGCCGGCCAGATCGGGCCCGACGCCGCGACGGCGATGGCCGTCGTGATCGCCGGCGGCTGCGCGCTCGCCGTGGCGGCGCTGCTGACCGGCGTACGCGATGCTCCAGCGCACCCTGTCCCGGGCGCTGCGTCGACGGAAGCCGAAGGCGCGTGAGGCCGAAGGAGAACTCGATAGAGTTGGCCGCCAGCCCAGAGCGAAGGGTCGGGCGAGATCGCCGGTCGGGTCGTCGAGCGGCGATCGGGAGAGAGGAGCGACCCAGGGAGCGTGAGCAAGGAAGTCCGCGGAGACGGGCGGCGCCGAGAGGAGCCCCTGACCGGGCAATGACCGACCGGCCTGCAGCCGGGTCTGGGCGCTTGCTTGGGAAGCGCGTGCTCGTCACGGGTACGGCCGGCGGGCAAGGCGCCGCGGCGCAGAAGCTCTTCTGCGAGCACGGAGCCGCGGTCGTCGGCTGCGACGTCCGGCAGGGCGCGGCGGAGGCGACTGCCGAGTCGCTACGGGGGCAGGGCTACGATGCGCATGCCGCGACCGTGGACCTCAGCGATTCCGAGGCGGCGCGGGGCTGGGTGGAGTGGGGGGCCGGTCGCTTGGGCGGCGTCGACGTCCTCTACAACAACGCGGGCACGCCGGCGCTCGTCCCCTTCGAGGAGATGACCGCCGAGCAGTGGCGGTTCACGATCGCGAACGAGCTCGATCTCCTCTTCCACACGACCTCGGCCGCCTGGCCGCATCTCAAGCGCTCGCGCGGGGCGATCATCAACACCGCCTCGGTCTGCGCGATGATCGGCGAGAAGGGTCTCGGCTTCGCCGCTCACGCGGCCGCCAAGGGTGGAGTCCTCGCCTTCACGAGGCAGCTGGCGGCCGAGGGCGCAGCGCACGGGATCCGCGCCAACGCGATCTCGCCCGGATTCATCGACTCGCCGGCCACGAGCGGCGATCCCGGTCCCTATCGCGAGCGCGTCGTTAGCCGCCTCCACATGCTTCCCCGCGCCGGGACGTGCGAGGACGTCGCCCAGCTAGCCCTCTACCTCGCCTCGGACGAGAGCTCCCTCGCCACGGGCGCGAACTTCGTCCTCGACGCTGGCTGGACGGCGGGCGGAGCCTGATGAGGACGGGCATGCTCGTGGAGCGGCGCCCTCGCGGCGAGGGCCCCAGCTCGCCGGCGCCCGGGTGCTCTCGCACGGGATGCGTGGAAGCTCAGGCCGGCGAGGGCCGTTCCGCCGGAGCCGTCCGCGGCCGGCGGCTCGGCCAGCGGCTGACCGGTCCGAACGTCGCGACGAGCGCCGGGACGAGCAGCGAGCGGACGACGAAGGTCTCGAGGAGGACGCCGAGAGCGAGAGCGAAGGCGAGCTCTCGAAACGGCCGTAGGGGAACGATCGCGAGCAGCGAGAAGCTGAGCGCGAGCGCGATGCCCGCCGCTGTGATCGCGCTGGCCGCCTGGGGCGCTGCCTCGGCGGCGGCGTCGCGGAGCGACCGGTCGCGCCCGGCCTGCCAGATGCGGCCGACGACGAAGACGTTGTAGTCGGATCCGAGAGAGACGAGGAGGACGGCCGCGATGAAGGGCACGTAGTAGGTGACGTCCCCGTAGCCGAGCAGGTGCTGGAAGACGAGCGTCGTCAGTCCGAGCGTCGCGGCGAGCGCGAGGAGGCTCGTGAGCAGGAGGTAGAGGGGCGCGACGAGCGACCGGAGGAACAGGACGAGCAGGACGAGGTTGACGAGACCGGCCGCGAGCGCGATCCGTCCCAGGTCGCCCACGGTGCTGTCGACCGTCTCCTTGGCGAGGGCCGTGGCGCCGGCCAATCCGACCCGAGCGTTCTCGAGGCCGGCGTCCCGGAGCAACCGTGGGAGGCGGCGCTCGAGCGCGGCCAGGCGATCGATGCCCGGGCCGCTCAGAGGAGCCGTCTCGAGCACGATCAGCATGCGCGCCGCGTTGCCGGTGGGGGAGAGCACGGCGCCGAAGGGACGCTCGCTCGGGTTCTCCCTCGGTCCGATGACCGCGGCCACGCCGGGCTGGCGCTCGATCTCGGTCTCGAGGAGCGCGAGCTCGAGCCGTCGCGAAGCGATCCCCGGAGCCTCGACCAGCACCTCGGTTGGGGAGAGGATGCCGGTGGCGAACCCCTGTGCGGCCGCCGCCGCGGCCGCGCGCGGCTCCGTCCCCGGCGGGAGGCCGCGGATCAGCGTCAGGCCGAGCGAGGTGGTCAGCAGGGCGAATGCCGCCGCGAGGAGCGGCGTCACCGTGAGCGCAAGCGTGGCGTACGGGTGCCGGAGCGCAAGCCTGGTCATGCGTGCTCCCGACTCCCGCGCCCGCCGCCCGAGCGTGCCGACGGGCTCGGCCGATTGGGGTCGGCTGGGCCAGAAGACGGCCTCACCCAGGATGGCGAGCATCGCGGGGAGGAGCGTGACCGAGACGACCGCCCCGACGATCGCGGTGAGCGCGAGTCCCGGTCCGAAGATGCGGAAGAAGCTGAGCTGGCCGGCCAGGAGCGACGCGGTGCCGGCGCTGACGATCAGGCCTGCCGTGAGGACGATGTGAGCCGTCGTCGCGGTGGCCGTCCCGGCGGCGCTGAGCCGCCCCTGGCCGCGGATCAGCGCGCGCCGGAAGTCCGCGAGGAAGAAGATGCAGTAGTCGGTCACGACGGCGAGCAGGAGGACGACGACGAGCGGCTCCACCTCGCGCGGCACGGCGACGTCGAAGAGCTGGCCCATCGCCGCCAAGGCCCGGGTCCCTACCAGGTAGGCGATTCCCGCCGTGACGAGCGTCAGGATCGGCGCGAGGAGCGCTCGGAAAGCGATGGCCACGATCAGGGCGAGGAGCCCGACGGTCGCCGCCTCGACGGTCGAGAGCGAGTCGTTGATGATCCGGAACTGCTCGAGCTGCGCGGGGACGACCCCGGTGACGCCGACGAGCGCGTCGTCCGGCGCCCCGACGTGGCGGGCCGCGAAGAGGTGCGCGAGGTCGTTGCGGTTGCGCAGCGTCCGGTCGGGACTGACGAAGAGGTAGGTGACCGCGGTGGTCGAGCGCTCGCGCGAGGCGGGGAACAGCTCGAGCGTGTTGGTCACGGGGAGCAGGAGGACGATGCCGCTCGCGTCCGGGTCGGGCTGCCGCGTGAGCCGGAGGGCGCGCTCGAAGACGCGCGCCTGGGCCGCCGCCGAGAGACCGTTCGCGTCGCGCTGGACGACCGCCGTGTCGGCCAGCACTGGGAAGCGGAAGAGGTCGGCCGAACGCCTCGAGACCTCGAGCGCCAGCGAGTCCGCCGGGATGAGACCCCCGAGCGGTGCCGCCTCAGCTTGCTCGAGGCTCGGAAGCACGAGCACGGCCGCGGCCGCTCCGGCCGCCCAGGCGGCGAGGACGTACCAGCGAAGACGCACGACGAGCGCGGCGAGGCGGATGCGCGCGGGGGGTCTCCCAGGCCGAGGCGGGCGCCCGGCTTCCAGCTCGGACGTCGCCGCGCTCGGGCTACCGGTGCCGGGCGGAGCATCAGACGCGCTCGCCTTCCCGGGCGCCGCCGTCCGGGCCCGACGCCTCCGCTCGCTCGCCAGCACGAGAGCGATCGCCCCGAGTACCGCGAGCAGCCCGAGCACGAGGTAGCGACGACGCATCAGCGGTGTCGGGCTCGTCTGCTCGCTGCTTAGCTCTGGCGGTCGGAGCGGCTCGGGACGTCCGCGTCGCTGACGACGAGCCCGCGAAGGAAGGCGCGGGCCTTCGCGTCGATCGGGCGGTCGTCGGGCTCCTCGTCGCGGGCGAGCACGTCCCGGACGCTTGGCCATGTCGCGGCGGCGTTCGCCCCGACGAGGAAGATGCTCGACGACAGGTAGACGAAGAAGAGGAAGGCGATGATGGCCCCGAGCGAGCCGTACACGGCGTTGAAGTTGCTGAAGTGCGCGAGGTAGAGGCCGAAGAGCGTCTGGAGCCCGGCGATTCCGATGCCGACCACGACCGCGCTCGGGATCACCTCGCGCAGCGACGGCTGGACAGCCGGCACGACGCGGTACAGGAAGGTCGTCGCGGCGAACACGAGGACCGCCGACGCGAGGAAGCTGAGAATCCTGACCAGCAGGCCCTCGCCGAGGCCGATGCCGTCGAGCCATCCCGAGGCGTAGGCGCCGACCACGCGCACCCCGATCGAGCAGGCGATCGAGAGCGCGATGAGCACGCCGGTCCCGGCTACGAGGAGCAGGTCAACGGCCTTCCCCCGGAGCATCGGCCGTCGCTGGTCGACCCTCCAGGCGTGATTGAGGCCGTACCGGATCGCGCCCATCATGCCGGTCGCAGACCACACGAGGCCGACGATGCCGAGCAGCCCGAGCCCGCCCAGCGAGCCGGTCGCGCCCTCGAGGAGCGTCTCCAGGCTCTGCTTGCCGCTGTCCGTGAGGGGGACGTTGTCGACGATGGCGTCGACGACGTCGGCCTGCAGCCCGGTGAGGCTCACGACGATGGCGAACACTCCCGAGAGGACGATGACGAGCGGGAAGATGGAGAACAGGACGCGGAAGGCGACTGCTCCGGCCACCTGCGGGCCGCCGTCCGCGTACCGCACCACGGCGAGCTTCGCCCACGTCAGCGCGAAGCGCCCGACGCCTGCTCGCCGGCGCGCGACGCTCATGCTCGCGGGTCCCCGCCGGCGGCGCACGAAGGTGGCACCGCCGGCGGGCGGAGAGCCTCCCGCTCAGTGGGCGAGCGTGAGGCCTTCGGGAAGGGTTGGCGCTCTGCCGGGCGCGAACGCCTCGGCATGGGCGCAACGAGGGGAGAGTGCCCCCCCTTGGCACGGAGCCGGCAGCGTGTAGGCATGATCGGCGCCTGTTGTCCTCCCCTCGTACATACCCATTCAAGCAACGTACCGCGTCGGTCTGAAGAAGGTGTGCGGGGCCGTGTTCATCCTATGGAGAGAACGTCAGGATTCGCTCACAGCACGGCCTCTCGTAACGTCTGACCTGAAATCAAGTTAGGTGGAGGCCGCACTTACGGCCGCTTCGCGGCCGTTGATCTTCGTTTCCTGTGGCGGGAGGCGGCCGCTGCCCCGCGCCAGAGCCGCCCGCGCGGGTCGAGAAGTCTCTCGAAAGAGAAAGGAAACCGGCCGCGGAGCGGCCGGCAAGTGCGGCGTCACTGAGACGTGAGTTTCAGGTGAAACGTTCGGAGACGCCGCACTAGAGCGTGAACTCCTCGGCCCCCTCCGCCGGCTCGGACACCTCGGGCAGGGAGTCGAAGATGGCCGGAGGCTCTCGCCACGGCGAGGGGAGCGTGTCGCGGCGCGCGTCGAAGATGGTCCGCCAAACCCGTTCAGGCGTGCAGGGCATGTCGACGTGCCGCACGCCCAGGTGGCTGAGCGCGTCGACGACCGCGTTCTGAACGGCCGGGGTCGAGCCGATCGTGGCCGACTCGCCGATACCCTTCGCGCCGAGCGGGTTGACGGGCGTCGGCGTCTCGGTGTTCGCGACCTCGAAGGAGGGGAGCTCGGCGGCGCTCGGCACGAGGTAATCGACGAGCGTCGCGGTGAGCGGATTCCCTTCGTCGTCGTAGACGAACTGCTCGTACAGGGCCTGCGAGGCGCCCTGGGCGATGCCGCCGTGCTGCTGCCCGGCCACGATGAGCGGGTTGACGATGCGTCCGCAGTCGTCGACGGCGATGTGGCGGAGCAGCTCGACGCGACCGGTCTCCGTGTCGACCTCGACGACTGCGACGTGCGCGCCGAAGGGGAAGGTCGCCCCGCCCGCGTTGAAGTCGAACGCCGCTCGCAGCGGCTCGCCCTCGTGGGCGGCCGCCTGCGCCAGCTCCGCCCAGCCGACGCTTCTCGCCGGGACGCCCGCGATGCCAAGCCCGCCGTCGGTGACGGCGATGTCGTCTTCGGAAGCCTCGAGCAACCCGGCGGCGAGCTCGCGGGCCCGATCGAGCACGGCCTGGGTGGCGCCGTTCACCGCGCTGCCGCCGAGCTGAAGCGACCTCGAGCCGCCGGTGCCGCCGCCGCGGGGCACCGCGGCGGTGTCCGACTGCACGAAGCGGATCGAGTCGAGCGGGATGCCGAGCGTGTCGGCGACGATCATCGAGAACGAGGTGGCGTGGCCCTGGCCGTGTGCCGACGTACCGACCCTGACCGTCGCGGTGCCGTCCGCGTGCACCTCGACGTCGCCGTACTCGCTGCCGGGGCCGCCGCCGGTGATCTCCACGTACGTGCTCACCCCGATGCCGAGCAGCTTCGTCGCGCCCGACGCCCGGCGCTGCTCCTGCTCCGCCCGAAGCTCGTCGTAGCGAGCGATACGCAGCGCCTCGCGCAGCGGGGCGTCGTAGTCGCCGTTGTCGTAGGTCGTGCCGACGACGGTCGTGTAGGGGAACTCGTGCGGCTCGATGAGGTTCCGGCGTCGTAGCTCGACAGGGTCGACTCCGAGCTCGTCCGCCGCCATGTCGACGATCCGCTCGAGCAGAGCGGCCGCCTCCGGGCGGCCCGCACCGCGATATGCGCCCATCGGCGTCGTGTTCGTCACGGCGATCGCTCCGTGGAAGGAGATCTTCGGGATGCGGTACACGCCCTGCGCCATCATGGAGGTCAGGTTCACGAGCCATCCGCCGAAGCCGCCGTACGCTCCGGCGTCGCCGACCACGCGGCAGCGCAGGCCGACGATCGTGCCGTCGTGCTTCAGGCCCAGCTCGACGTACTGCACCTGCCCGCGGCCGTGTGGCATCGCGACCAGGTTCTCCGAGCGGGTCTCGACCCACTTGACCGGCCTCCCGAGCCGCCGAGCGCACGCGACGGCGACGGAGTGCTCCACGTTCGTCACCTTGGCGCCGAATCCCCCGCCGACGTCGGGAGCGACGACGCGAACCTTCTCGGCCTCCGTGCCCGCGGCCGCCGACTGGAGCGTGTGCACGACGTGCGGCATCTGCGTGCCGACGTAGATCGTGAGCTCGTGCCCCTCACCGTCGTCGCCGGGAATCGCCGCGATCGCGCCGCCTTCCATCGGCACAGGGGCGACGCGCTGGTTCTCGAAGCGGCCGCGCACGACGACGTCCGCGCCTGCGAGCGGATCGGAGCTGTTGCCCCCCGAGGCCGACGCCGCGAGGTTCGTCCCGAGCTCCTCGAACTGGAGCGGCGCGCCGGGCGCGAGCGCCGTCTCGGGATCGACGACGGCGGGCAGCGGCTCGAAGTCGACGACGACGAGCTCAGCCGCGTCGGCCGCCGCGGCTCTGCTCTCGGCGAGGACGGCCACGACCGGGTCGCCGACGAAGCACGCCTTCCCTTCCGCGAGCGGCGGCCGGGCGATGTCGTGGTTGAGCGTGATGAACCCGTGCTCGCGGGCCAGCCCGAGATCGGCAGCCGCATAGACCGCCACGACGCCGGGCGCTGACGCGGCCTCGCTCGTGTCGATCGACGCGATCCGCGCGTGCGCGAACGGCGAGCGCACGAACGTCAGGTGGAGCGCGCCCTCGATGGGGACGTTGTCCACGTAGCGCGCTCGACCGGCGAGGATGGCGGGATCCTCGACCCGAATGACGGCGTTACCGAGGAGCGATCCGGGCACGCAGTGACACTACCGGGCGCGGAGCGACGTGAGGGCAGGACCTGGAGCGCGCCCGCGGCAGCTTCCGGTCAAAAGCTCGGCCTCGCGGTCATGTCGAGGACGATCAGGATGAGCAGAGCCGTGTCGAAGCGGAAGATGAAGAACAGGCGCTTCACCCGGCGCCGGACCTCCTCCGATTCCGGCCCGTGCCTTTGGGCTGCCTCGTCGATCCTGCCCAGCTCCGGGCCGACGAAGCCGACGCCGACGACCGCGGCGATCGTCCAGCCAACGAGGCCGAAGATGACCCAGAACTGGTCCCAGGCGATGTCGAGCTCGAACATGAGGGCGAGGCCGAACGCGATGACCCCGAAGAGCGCCGGTGTGTACACGCGCGTGCCGATCCACGTGCCAATCTTGCCCACGACTGCCAGGGTCGGACCGTCCTGGAGCCGCTCGTAGCGGATGCCGAACGTCGTCAGCGTGATGTCGCCGCCGACCCAGAGCACCGACAAGACCACGTGGCAGGCCAGGTACACGTGGGAGGCGACCGGCTCCGCGGCGAAGGAGAGGAAGATGATGAACCCCGCCAGCAGGAAGACCGCGGAGAGGAGCGTCGAGAGGCTCCAGGGAGCCTTCGGCATGGCAGCCGTTGTATCCGTCTCGGTAGCCACGTCGCGCGGATTATTAGTCGATTGCGGGGACGCCATCAACCTCGACGCGTCGAGCGACGCCCCGTGGCCTGCGATTCCTCCTTCCTGTCGTGACGTCGAGAGGCCGGGCGCGTCGCCGGACCTCGGGACCAGTGTTCGGGCCACCGGTCGGTGGATGGGGAACGATGCGGTGGATGCCCGGTGACAGACCGTCTCGGGGCCGGCCTGTCGGCGCGGTCGGGCAGGGCGCGGCTGCCCGGAGCCTGTCTGTAGCATCGGCGACCATGGGGAGCACGACAGGACGGACGGGAGAAGCCACCCCGCGAGCGGCGCCGACGTCTCCCGGGCGCCGGCACTTCGAGCTCGGCCGAGAGCTCTCGGCCGACGGCGTCTTCATCCGGCAGGAGAGCGTGTTCCGGCGCTGGGTGACCGCGGACGGCAGCTCGGGCCTCCCAGCGGCGGCAGGTCGCTACCACCTGTACGTCTCGCTCGCGTGCCCCTGGTCGCAGCGAGCCATGATCGCCAGGTTGCTCAAGGGGCTCGAGAGCTCGATCTCGGTCTCCTTCGTCGACCCGTACCGGGACGAGCTTGGCTGGGCGTTCACGGGCGGCGAGTTCGTCGACGAGGTGAACGGCTTCACGTTCCTGAGCGAGGCCTACGCCGCGACCGATCCACGCTTCGACGGACGCGTCTCGGTCCCCGTGCTCTGGGACAAGGAGGCCGGGCAGATCGTGAGCAACGAGTCGGGCGGCATCATGCGGATGCTCGGCACCGAGTTCGAGGCCTTCGCAGAGCGCGACGTCGATCTCTACCCGCGCGCACATCGCTCCGAGATCGACGCGCTCAACGCGCTGATCTACGAGAAGGTGAACAACGGCGTCTACAAGGCAGGCTTCAGCGCGAGCCAGGCCGCCTACGAGGAGGCCTTCGAGAAGCTGTTCGCAACGCTCGACCTGCTCGAGGAGCGACTCGGATCCTCGCGCTACCTTGTCGGCCCGACGGCGACGGAGGCGGACTGGCGTCTCTTCCCGACCCTCGTCCGCTTCGACACCGTCTACTACAGCCACTTCAAGTGCAACCGGCGACGCGTGATCGACTACCCGAACCTCTGGGGCTATGCGCGTGACCTGTACCAGCAGCCGCGCATCGCCGAGACGGTCGCCATGGGTCAGATCAAGCGTCACTACTACACGACGCACGACATGCTGAACCCCACGCGCGTGATCCCGGCGGGCCCGGACATCGACTTCCTCGCTCCGCACGACCGCGGCTAGACTGCGCGGCCGTGGAGCTGCGCACGCTCGGCCGGACGGGAGTGCAGGTCAGCCCGCTGTGCCTGGGCGCGATGATGCTCGGCTCCTGGGGCAACCGCGACCACGACGACGGCGTCAGGATCATCCACCGGGCGCTCGACGCGGGGATCAACTTCATCGACACAGCCGACGTCTACTCGCAGGGCGAGTCGGAGCTCATCGTCGGAAAGGCGCTGGCGGGGGGGAGGCGCGACGACGTCGTGCTCGCGACGAAGGTCCACGGACACATGGGCGAGGGTCCGAACCGGCGCGGGAACTCCCGCCGCTGGATCATGCGCGAGGTCGACGAGAGCCTGCGCCGCCTGGGCACCGACTGGATCGACCTCTATCAGATCCATCGACCCGATCCGAGCTGCGACATCGACGAGACGCTCGGGGCGCTCACCGACCTCGTGCGCGCGGGGAAGGTGCGCTCCATCGGCTGCTCGACGTTCCCCGCGCACCAGATCGTCGAGGCGCAGTGGGGGGCCGAGCGCCGCGGACGCGAACGGTTCGCGTGTGAGCAGCCTCCCTACTCGATCCTCGTGCGCGGAATCGAAGCCGACGTCCTCCCGGTGTGCGAGCGCTACGGCATGGGCGTGATCCCGTGGAGCCCGCTCGCGGGCGGCTGGCTGTCGGGCCGCTATCGCAAGGGCCAGGAGCTGCCCAGCTCGCGCCGGGTGGAGCGCGTGCCTCAGCGCTTCGACATGTCACTGCCGGGAAACCAGGCGAAGCTCGAGGCGGCCGACCAGCTCGCTCTGCTCGCCGAGGAGGCAGGCGTCACGCTCATCCATCTCGCGCTCGCCTTCGTGCTCGAGCACCGGGCGGTCACGGCCGCCATCATCGGCCCCCGGACGATGGAGCAGCTCGAGTCGCAGCTCGGGGCCGCAGACGTCCGGCTCGACCCGGACGTGCTCGACGGGATCGACGAGATCGTGCCTCCAGGAACGAACCTCAACCCGCCGGACGCCGGCTGGACGCCGCCGTCCCTGAGCTCGGCGTCGGAGCGGCGACGAGCCGCCACTGCGCGATGAGCGAGGAGGCGGGAGAGCTCGCCTTCGGCATCGCCGTCGTGCCCAACGCCGACGACGTCGACAGATCCGCACCGTCGTGACCGCGCCGACGAACTCGGCCTCGATCTCGTGGGCCTGCAGGATCATCCGTACCAGGCCTACCGAGCAGCGCGGGCAGGGTCGTCCAGGGCGTCGCTCCGGGCAGCCCCCGGAGCCGGCGCCGCCCGGCGCCCGACCGTGAGCGTGAGGCCCGCCACGATGACGCTCGCCCCGGCCACGCCGAGCGCCCACCAGAGACCGCTCGTCTCGCCCGCCCAGCCGATCGACGCGTCGAGAGAGAACCTGCCCGGACCGGTGGCCGCGATGGCGACCACGGTCACCCAGATGAGCAGCGCGTACTCGCAGCCGCCGTTGCGGACCCAGAAGCCGTTGCGCCAGAGGTCGGCTCCGATCGCGTTCAGCATCAGCACGGCCATCGTGAGGGCGGCGAGCGGCGTGAGCAGCCCGGCCGCGAACAGGAGCCCGCTCCCCACCTCGAGGATGCCCGCTGCAAGGGCCATGAGGAGGGGTGCTCGGTAGCCGAGCTCGGCGAGGTAGAGGCCGGCCCCGCGAGGCCCGAGTCCACCGAAGGCGCCGACCAGCTTCTGCGACCCGTGCGCGACGAGCGTGATCCCGAGAAAGAGGCGAAGCAGCAGGATGCCGTAGGACACCGGTCCTCACCCTGCCGAGAGTCCGCTCGCAGCGCCCCCGACGCCGCTGAACGAGCTCGAGGCGAAGACCACCTCCCCGCCGAGCAGCGTCAGCTCGGAGCGGATCGAGGGGATCTCGTCCTCCTCGACGCCGAAGTAGTCCTGGGAGAGCACGACGAGATCCGCGAGCATCCCGGGCGCGAGCCCGCCGCGCACCTCTTCCTCGAACGAGAACCACGCGCTGCCGCGTGTGTAGAGGTGGAGCGCCTGCGCTCGGGTCAAGCGGTGCTCCTCGGCCCGTCGAGGGCCTCCGTCGAGCGTCTTCCCCGTGACGAGCCACCAGAGGGAGCGCCACGGGTTGATCGAGCTCACCACCGTGGCGTCCGTCCCCGCGCCGAGGGGGAAGCCGAGCTCCAGCATGCGCCGCAAGGGCGGCGCGGCGGCGACCGCCTCGGGGCTCCAGGCGCTCGCCGAGTCGGCGGCCTTGTACACCATGCGGTCCTGGAGAGCGAGCCCCACGCCCAGCTCGCGCGCACGGAGCAGGTTCCGCTCGCTGATGGCTTCGGCATGCGCGAGGGAGAAGCGCAGCGGTGCGATCGCCCGCCGTGACGCCACCTGCTCCCATGCTCCGAGGATCGCGTCGATGCTCGTGTCGCGGATGGCGTGGACGTGCATCGGCCAGCCTCCCTCTGCCGCGAGGGCGCTTAGCTCGGTGAACTGCGCGAGGCTGTCGGGGTCAATCGCGAACGGATGGATCCCGTCGCCGTCCCAGCAGCCGAAGACGACGATCTCGCCGATGCCGGTGATCCGCAGGCGGTCGTCGCCGAAGCCTCGCGGCATGAAGCGCATCCAGTCCTCGATCTCCCGACGCTCGTTTCCCCGCTGGCCGGCTCCCAGGTACAGGCGGACGCGGAGGGGCAGCTCGCGCCGACGCCAGAGCTCGTAGAGCGGGCCGTACGTCTCGGGCGTGACTCCGACGCCGCCGGGATCGACGGCGCCCGTCAAGCCGTACGCGGCGAGGTCGCCGAGCATCGAGCGCGTCGAGGACACGAGCTCGCCGAGCTCGGGACGGCCCATGGCGTCGAGGCAGTGGCGGAACGCGCCGAGCCCGCGGACCACGCCCGTCGGCGCCCCGTCGGCGTCGCGCTCGAGCTCGCCGCCGGGCGGGTCGGCGCAGCCCGCGTGGAACCCGCACGCGGCGAGCGCCGTCGAGTTGAGGACGGCTTCGTCGTACAGCAGCTGGACGTAGCAGGGGTTGCGGGGAGAGGCGTCGTCCAGCTCCGTCCGCGTCGGGCCTCGGCCCTCGCGGAACTGACCTTGGTGCCAGCCGCCGATGACCGGGATCCACTCGCCGGCCCCGAGCCGGGCTGACCGCGCCCGGATCAGGCTCAGCGCCTCCTCGAGCGACGAGACGCCGTCCCACCGGATCGCGCGCTCCCAGGTCAGCCCTGCGCGCACGACGTGGGCGTGCGAGTCGATCAGCCCCGGCACGACTCGGCGGCCGCCCGCGTCGATCTCCCGGGCGCCGCCGCCGAGGAGCGGGCGCACGTCGGACGCCGGCCCGACGGCGAGGATCCGTCCGTTCCGGATGGCGACTGCCTCGCCGGCGGGCTGGCCCGGATCCCCGTGGACCCTCAGGTTGTGCAGCAGGAGGGGAGCGTGGGGCTCGATCGGCTGCTCCTCGCGCGAGACGTCGGCATCGCTCGCTTGCAGAACGGCCTCCTGGTCAGAAGCCTCCGTCGTCTGCAAACGATCGCATGATCATAGGTCCGCCGCGCAGGGGCTGTCAACGCGCCGTCAGCCGGCGGAGCCGCCGACCTCCGGCAGCCTCAGCCGGGCGAGGGTGCCGCCTCCCGGCGGGACCTCGATGGTCGCCGTGCCGCCGTGTTCGTCGGCCACTTGGCGGACGATGGAGAGCCCGAGGCCGGACCCGGGCATGCGGCGGGCGGACGCCGCGCGGTAGAAGCGGTCGAAGACGTAGGGAAGGTCCTCCTCGTCCACTCCAGGCCCGTAGTCGCGGACGGAGACCTCGCCGTGCGCGGCCCGCACCTCGACGCGGGCACCGGGCGGACTCCACTTGACCGCGTTGTCGAGCAGGTTCGCGATCGCGCGCTCCACTCTGCTCGGCACCCCCCGCACGAGCGATTCCTCGATGTCGGTCTCGAACGCGACCTGCGGCGCGAGGCGCTGCGCCCTGTCCACGGCCTCCTGGACCAGCACGTCCAGCTGGATCTCGGTCGGCTCGACGTCGGGCGGTCGCTCGCTCGCCAGCTCGACGAGGTTGGTCACGAGCAGGCTCATCTCCTCGAGCTGACCCGTGAGGTCGGCGAGGAGCGCCTCTCGCTTCGCGTCCGGCAGGTCCGGCCTGCGCGCGAGCAGCTCGATGTTCGTCCGCAGGCTCGTCAGCGGAGTCCGCAGCTCGTGCGACGCATCGGCGACGAGCTGAGACTGCGCTCGCTGAGACTCCTCGAGCGCGCCGAGCATCGTGTTGAAGCTCGAGCCCAGCCGCGCGAGCTCGTCCCGGCCGTGGACGTCGATGCGGTGAGCGAGATCCTGGGTCTCAGCGACGACCTCCGTCTCGCGCGTCAGCCGTCGCACCGGAGCCAGGGCGCTGCGCGCGACGAGCGCGCCGAGGACGGCGGCCGCGCCGATCCCGCCGAGCGCGACGAAGACCAGGATGAGCCCGATCCGGTCGAGCGTCCGGTCCACCTCGTCGAGCGGACGGATGAGCTGGAGCGCGTAGTCCTGGCCGAGGGGAACGGTCAGCATGCGCACGTGCGTGCCGGCCACCGTGGCGTCGGCGAAGAACTCGTCGCGCTCGCCTCGAGCCGCCTCGAGCGTTGCGTCGGAGACGGGGAAGGCGATCTGCTCGGGATCGGGCGGCGCCACGTCTCCGCTCGCGGTGACGGCTTGGACGAACACGTCGGCCCGCTCGAGCCCGGGGCCGCGTCCCGGCACCCGCAGCTGGAGATCGCCGGTGTCCGGGTTCCTCTGGACGACGAGTGGCGCGCGGGTCATGACGAAGGCTTGCTCCCGGAGCGCGTCGTCGACCTGACCCTTGAGCTCCCCCCTGACCAGCACGTACACGAGCGCCGAGGCGACCGCGATGGCGGCCGCGACCGCGAGCGCCGTCACGATCGTCTGCCGCAGCCCGAAGCTCAATGCTCTGTCCGGGGAGTTCGGTGGTGATCCTGGCGAGCGAAAACCAAGCCGGGGAAAGACGCAGGGAGCGCCCTACGCTGGTGCGTCGAGGTACCACGGGCGCGACTGAGGACGTAGACCGGCGCCGGTCTGCGGCCGCCAGAGCGCGCCGTAATCGCCGGACAGAGCATTAAGGCTCGCGCAGCGCGTAGCCGATGCCGCGCACGGTGTGGATCAGCCGCGGCTCTCCGCCCGCTTCCAGCTTCCGCCTGAGGTAGCCGATGTAGACGTCGAGCGCGTGCGATTCGGGCCCGAAGTCGTAGCCCCAGACCCGGTCGTAGATCAGCGAGCGGCGCAGCACCTGGCGCGGGTTGCGCAGGAACAGCTCGAGCAGGCTGAACTCGGTGACGGTGAGCTCGAGCTTCCTGGATCCGCGGCGAACCTCGCGGGTGCCGGGCTCGAGGCTGAGATCGGCGAACGCGAGCTCGCCGTCGCCCCCGACCATGCGCCGGAGCAGCGCGCGCAGGCGAGCGAGCAGCTCCTCGAGCGCGAAGGGCTTCACCAGGTAGTCGTCGGCGCCGGCGTCGAGGCCGGCGACGCGATCGCCGACCGCCCCTCGTGCCGTGAGCATGAGAATCGGCACGCGATTGTGCTGCTCGCGCACGCGGCGCGCGACCTCGAGACCGTCGATCCCGGGCAGCATCACGTCCAGGACGACGGCGTCGGGCGGCGACTGCGCGAGCATGGCGAGCCCGTGGGCACCGTCCTCGGCGAGCGCGAGCTCGTACCCCTCCGCCTCGAGCGCGCGGGCGAGAGCCTCGCGGACGGCCTTCTCGTCCTCGACGATCAGAAGTCGCATCGAGCGTCTGCCTCACATGGGTAGGCGATCGTGAGCTGTCGGCCGCGCACCCAGGCATCCTCGCACGACGCCTTCAGAGAGCCGTAAGAGCACACTCCTCGAGCCGGCGTCTGTACTCGTTCTGTATCGCCTCTTACGGAACTCTGAACTTCGGCTGCTCCGATTGAGGGTGTCTCGAGAGAATCAGCGAGTGAAGGAGCGGGGATGCTGAAGCGAATGCCCAGGAAGAAGCTGATCGCCGGCGCCGTGGCCGCCGCGGCGCTCGCGGGTGGCGGCGCGGCCATCGCGGCGACCCAGCTCGGATCGGAGGCGACCGAGCAGGCGATCCTCGATGACGCCGCCGAGCGCTTGGGTGTCGAGCCGAGCGAGCTCAGCGAGGCGCTCCGGCAGGCGTACCTCGCTCAGGTGGATGCCGGCGTCGCCGCCGGCGACCTCACCGAGGAGCAGGGCGAAGCCCTGAAGGAGCGCGTCGAGGCCGGAGACGTCCCGCTCGTTGGCGTGCCCAGGTTCGGCGGTCACGGTCCCGGGTCCCAGGGCCCTGGCTTCCCCGGCCCCGGCCTTTCCGGGCCGCGCTTCCCCGGGCTCGATGCGGCGAGCGACTACCTCGGGCTGACCCGGGACGAGCTCCGCGCCGAGCTCGAGAGCGGGAAGACGCTCGCCGAGGTGGCGACCGACAACGGGAAGTCCGTCGACGGCCTCAAAGACGCGCTCCTCGGCGGGGCCGAGGAGAGGCTCGACGCCGACGTCGAAGCAGGACGGCTCTCGCAGGAGCGAGCGCAGGAGATCCTCGAGCGGCTCTGCGAGCACGTCGACGACCTCGTGAACGGCGAGCTGCCGCGTGGCCCCGGTCACCGCTTCCACGGCCACGGCGCCGACGGGCCCGGCTCCGGCTCGGAGCCATCCGAGCAAGGCTCGTCCGAGCAAGGCTCGACGGCCTGAGCGGACCGGGCCTCCGCTGAGGCTCGTCGACGACGGCTCCCCCTGGCGGGACCCCACCCTGCGGTTCACCGACCA
>CAZCIJ010000021.1:0-20606 GCA_964498265.1 uncultured Gaiellales bacterium
CGACGCCATCGAAGAGGTTGTAGTAGACGTTCGAGTGGTGCGTCGCCGCGCTGATCGCGTGCGGCTTCTCGGGATCGAAGACGACGATGTCGGCGTCGCTTCCGGCGGCGATCGTGCCCTTCCTCGGGTAGAGGCCGAAGAACCTGGCGACGTTCGTCGACAGCAGCTCGACCATGCGATTGAGCGAGAAGCGACCCTCGCCCGGTCCGAAGTGGTGCAGCATGTGCAGCCGGTTCTCGATGCCCGGGCCGCCGTTCGGGATCTTCGAGAAGTCGTCCCGCCCGAGCGTCTTCTGGCCGTCCCAGTTGAACGGGCAGTGGTCGGTCGACACGACCGAGAGGATGCCCGTCGTGAGCGCGTGCCAGAGGTGCTCCTGGTTCTCCTTCGGCCGGGGCGGCGGCGTGTACACGTACTTGCCGCCCTCGAAGTCCGGCTTGTCGAGCGCCGTCTCGTCGATGAAGAGGTACTGGGTGCACGTCTCGCCCCAGGCGTCCCAGCCGTCGGCTCGGGCGCGTGCGATCGGCTCGAGCGCCTCGCGGCAGGAGACGTGGACGACGTACAGCGGCGCCCCGGCGACGTGGGCGAGCTGGATGGCCCGGTTCGTCGCCTCGCCCTCGGTCTCGGGCGGGCGCGTGCGCGCGTGCCATCTCGGCTCGGTCTTCCCCTCCGCGAGCGCCTTCTTCACGAGCACGTCGATCGCGTCGCCGTTCTCGGCGTGCACCATCACGAGCGCGCCGGAGTCGGCGGCGACCTCCATCGTCTTGAACAGCGTCTCGTCGTCGACCATGACGGCGCCCTTGTAGGCCATGAAGAGCTTGTAGCTCGTCACGCCCTCGTCGGGCAGGCTGGTGAGGTCCTCGAGCTTCCCGCCCTCGTGCAGGTCGGTCACGCCGATGTGGAAGCCGACGTCGATCACCGGCTTCGCCCGCTCGATCTTCTCGTGGTAGGCCTCCAGAGCCTGCGGCAGCGAGTCCCCCGGCGTCTGCATGCAGAAGTCGATGAGGGTCGTCGTGCCCCCGAACGCGGCCGACACCGTGCCCGACGTGAAGTCGTCGCAGGTGACCGTCCCGCCGAACGCCATCTCGAGGTGCGTGTGCGGGTCGATGCAGCCCGGCAGGACGTACTTCCCGCGCGCGTCGATGACCTTGTCCGCAGGCACGTCGAGCGCCTCGCCGATGAGCGAGACCGTCTCGTTCTGGACGAGGACGTCGGCGATGTAGTCGTCGGCCGCGGTGATGATGCGACCGCCCTTGACGAGTATGGACATGGTTGCGCCTCCCTTTCTCAGTGTCCCTAGCGAGAGCGGCTACCACCCCCGATCGGCTCGAGCAGCGGAGTCCCGGTCGCCCCGACAGCGCCCTCCTCCTCCAAGCGCGGCCGCCGGGCCCGCCGGCGCAGGAGGATCGCGGCTGCGACGAGGAAGATGGCCACGCCGAGCAGCGACACGAGGGTGGTGGCCGTGCCGAGCGCGTAGAGATCGGGCCGGATCACCGAGCCCACCGTCAGGGCGAAGATCTCGAGCGGCAAGGTGTTCGCTCCCGCGGCGAGAAGCGCGGTGCGATCGTACTCGTTCCACGAAAGCGTGAAGCCGAACAGGAACGCACCGAGCAGTCCCGTCCAGATGAGCGGGAGCGTCACCTCGCGGAAGGTCCGGAGACTGCCGGCGCCGAGATCGCGCGAGGCCTCCTCGACCGAGTCGCTGTAGCGATTCCAGACCGCCACCATGACGAGGAAGCCGAAGGGTAGACCCCACACGACGTTCGTCCCGAGGGCCGTCGTCCAGAGACCCGTGCGGACGTCCAGGAACTGCCAGAAGAGCGACGTCCCGAGGCTGAGGAGGATGCCGGGCGTCATGAGCGCGAGCATCACGAGGTAGAAGAGCGCGCCGTCGGCCCGGAACCGCCGCCGGTACGCCATCGAGAGCGAGAGCGCGAGGACGGCGACGACGAGCCCGGCGACGGCCGCCACCTCGAGCGACCGAATGCCCGTCTCCCGGATCCGGTCCGCCCGCGGCCCGTTGAAGAGCTGATCCCACCAGTGGAAGCTCAGCCCCTTGACGGGGAACGTGATCGCGCCCTGCGGTCCCTGGAAGGACAGCACGGCCATCACGATCATCGGCCCGTAGAGGAAGAGCAGGAAGAGCACGAAGTACCCGCCGAGGATCCGCTTCGTCCAGCGCCGGCGCTTCATCAGAGCTCCTCGCGGAGGTTCGAGAAGCGCAGGAGCACGAAGACGCCGAGCATCATCGCGATCACCAGGAAGACAGCCGACGTCGCCGCCTGCGGGAACTGCACCGACGCGACCTGGTTCGAGACGATCGTGCCGACCGACGCCACCTGGCCGCCCCCGATGATGCGGACCGTCGCGAACTCGCCCATCGTGAGCACGAAGACGAAGATCGAGCCGATGACGATCCCCGGCATCGACTGCGGCAGGATCACCTCGCGGAACGTCTTGAAGGAGTTGGCTCCGAGGTCCCGGGCAGCTTCGAGAGAGCTCCTGTCGATCTGCGCCAGCATGAAGAAGAGCGGCGCGACCATGAAGAGGATGTAGAGCTGGAGCATCGCAAGCGTGACCGCGAAATCGGAGAAGAGCAGGATGTCGAGCGGCTCATCGATGACGCCCATCTTCTGGAGGATCGTGTTCAGCGCTCCCTGCCGGCCCATCATCGGGACCCACGCGACGGCGCGGATCAGGTAGCTCGTCCAGAACGGCGCCAGCGCGATGATGAAGAACGCGATCTGGTTTCTCAGGCTCGTGACGCTGATCGCGAGGAAGTACGCGACGGGGAACCCAAGGATGAGCGACAGCGCGACGATCACGAGCGAGTGCCAGAAGCTGTCCCACAGCTGAGACCAGTAGACGTTCGACTCGAACAGAGACCGGTAGTTGTCGAGCGTCCAGACCTCTTCGAAGCCGCTCACCGTGCGCGTCCAGAAGCTGACGAGCACGATCATGAGCACCGGTGCGAGGAGGAAGAAGAGGAGCCAGAGCGATCCCGGCGTCGCCCACGCAGCGGTCGTCAGAGCGCGGCGCCCCCGCGCGCGCCTCACTCCGAGCGCCTCTTCCTCCTCCGCCGGCTCCGCGACGGCCTGCTCCACCTGCTCCAGCTCCTGCATCCCTCCGGTCTCCGCGCCGGCGGGCCGGTCAGGCTCAGACCCGGAGGAGCTGGACATCGTCCTCCTTCCAGGAGATCCGCACCGTGTGCCCTTCGCGGCCCTGAAGCTCCGGGTAGCGCTCGCCCGCGACCTTGGCGAGAAGGGGCGTCCCCCGCGCGGAGAGGTGGAGCTTGACGAGATCGCCGAGGTACTCGACGAAGCGGATCTCGCACTCGAGCTGATTCGGCTCCCCGGTGGAAGGGGCGCTCCGATCGACCTGGATCGCCGCCGCGCGAACGGAGACGGCCACCTGGGAGCCGGTGGAGGCGCCGCCGCCCGGGGCGAGCACCGCGACCCGCGCCAGCTCGCTGTCGATCACGAGCCTGTCGCCCTCACGGGAGGCGACGGTGCCGCGGAAGATGTTGTTGTCGCCCATGAAGGAGGCGACCTGCACGTTCTCCGGCCGGGTCGAGATCGTGTACGGGTCGGCGACTTGCTCGATCCGCCCTTCGTGCATGACGACGATGCGGTCGGCGACCGAGAGGGCTTCCTCCTGGTCGTGGGTGACGTGGATGAACATGAGGCCGGTCTGGCGCTGGAGGTTCCGCAGCTCCACCCGCATCCTGAGCCGGAGGAGACGGTCGAGATCCCCGAGCGGCTCGTCGAGGAGGAGCGCCTTCGGCTCCATCACGAGCACGCGGGCGAGCGCGACGCGCTGCTGCTGCCCGCCGGAGAGCGCGCTCGGCTTGCGGTCGGCGAGCGGACGCAGACCGACCATCTCGAGCGCCTCGATCGCCCTCAGTCGGCGGGCTTCCTTGCTCACCCCGTGCATCTTGGGGCCGAACTCGACGTTCTCGCGGACGGTGCGGTGCGGGAAGAGGGCGAAGTGCTGGAACACCGTGGTCGTCGGCCGCTTGTCGGGCGAGAGGCCGAGGAGGCTCTGCCCGTCGAGCAGGATCTCGCCGCTCGTCGGCTCCTCGTGCCCGCCGATCATGCGAAGCGTCGTCGTCTTGCCGCAGCCCGACGGGCCGAGGAGCACGACGTACTCGCCGTGCTCGATGTGGAGGTTGACGTCGCTCACCGCGACGACGTCCCCGTCGAACTGCTTCGTGAGGTTGCGGAGCTCGAGCCCCGAGCCGCGTGCCCGCGCCGGGGAGGGTGCCGCCGCGGCGGCACCCTCGAGGTCACTCAGCGTCGTCTCTTTCGCCATCTGCCCGTAATCGCGATCACGCTGCCAGGAACTCGTTCCAGCGCTCCACCTGGTACTGCTGCTCGTCCATGAGGGAGTTCCACGAGCTGTACCTGCAAGCGCGGTCGACGAAGGATCCGCCGTCCCGGACGGAGCCGACGGGGATGCCCGCGGTCTCCTGGCCGAACGGATTCGGGATCGGCTCGGCGGCCGGCTTGCCGTCGATCCAGTAGTCCCACTCGAAGGGCTCGACGAACTCGCGGCTCGTCTCCTGGACGACGTTGTAGTAGCCCTGCCGCATCATGATCGCGCCGGGCACGCCCGAGTGCCACCAGTTGATGTAGTCGAGGGCCGCCTGGAGCTTGGCGGGGTCGTCTGCCACGTGCGTCATGATGCCCATGCCCCCGGCCCAGCCGCGGAAGCCCCCAGGCGGCGCCGCGTAGCGGGTGGGGTGGCCGCTCGACTGGAGCAGCGCCACAGCCGGCGACCACATCGACTCGATGACGACCTCGCCGGACTGCATGAAGTTGACCGACTCGTCGAAGGTCGTCCAGAACGCGCGGAACTGCCCCTTCTGCTTCTGGTCGAGGAGGAGCGTGATCAGCGCGTCGATCTCCTCGCGCGTCATGTTGCCGAGGTTGGCGAACTCCATGATGCCGGCCTGGACGGCCGCGTTGGCGACGTCCTGCATCCCGATGCTCGGGTCGTTCAGCACGGCCACGCGACCGCGCCACTCGGGGTTCAGCAGCTCGTCCCAGTTGACCTCCTCCGGCTCCCTCTGGATGATCTCGCTGTTGTAGCCCAAGGAGTCCATGTTGAAGTTGCCGCCGACGATGTCGATGAAGGCCGGCTCCTCGCCGGAGACCTCGCCGGTCTCCGGATCTGCCCAGAAGGTCAGCTCGCCGTCTTCGGTGACGTACATCGTCCGGAACGGCGCGTCGCCGTCGCCGTAGGTGCAGTCGGGGTTGTCCGCGTTCGCCTCGACCTTGCCCGTCTTGTAGAGGCTCGTGACGTCCGCCCAGCGCTCGATGCGGTCGATCGGGATCGGCATCATGTTTCCGCTCGGCCAGACCTGGTCGATGTCGTTGAAGTACCCCGAGAAGATGTCGAGCGCCTGTGGCTGCGTCACGACCTTGTTGCGCGCCGTCACCGTGTCCGTCACGTCGAAGGCGAGCGTGAAGCCGAGCGCCTCCTCGGCGGCCTCTCTGATCGGATCGATGAGATCGACGCCGAGGCCGGTCACGCTGATGGTGCCGGTGAACTCAACCGCCGCCTCCTCGGCGGTGGCGCCCGTCGCCGCCGCCGTGCCGCCCGCACCCTCCGCCGCCGTGGTGCCCGCACCCTCGCCGTCGCCTCCACCGCAGGCGGCAAAGAGAGCGCCCAGGCCGACGGCGCTCGCCAGCGCCATGCCGCCCTTGAGCAGATCACGGCGGGTCATACCACGCTTCTTCAGCTCGTGCTCGAGGTGCCGCTCGAGATTGTCGACATCTCGCTCCCGCGTCTTCCAGTCACCGCTCATCCTCCTCCTACTCCTTTCTCCTCGCCGGTATTCATCCGAGTCGAGCGCCCCGCGAAGCGCCGGTGGTCGTGACCTCTAGGCCTTGTATACGACCTTCCTCGAGCGCGGTCAAGACCGAACGGCCGAAGTCTGACTTCCGCCGGCCGCAGCAAGGCGCATCCAGCGGCCGCGCACTCAACCCGGCAGCCATCACACTTGATCAGACGACGTCTGTCCCGGCTGGTTGGTGAGCCGCACGCACCACTCCTCCTTCCCGGACCGCGCAAAAAACGGCCGGGAACACCGATCCGACGCGCCATGCCCCTTCGATGGACGCCGGCCTCGGCGCCCGAGACGTGAGCATAGCCCACCGCAGCTGACGTCGCGACGGCGAGCGAGCGGCGACGCAGAGGCTGCACGGCGCCGACGCTCACCCCCTCGTCTCGCCGCCGTGGCGCCCGAGAAAGCCGATCACGACGCGCGCGTGCTCCTCGGTCGAATCGAAGATCGTCGAGTGCCCGGCGCCTCGGATCACGTGCCGCTCGGCGCCGGCGATCCCACGGACGATGCCCTCCTGACCGACGCCGGCGGGCCCCTGGTCCCACGGGGTCATGATGTCCTCGTCGCCGCCGAGGACGAGCGCAGGCGACACGATCCGTCCGAGCCAGGGCGTGAGGTCCATGTCGCACATGGCCCGGCACGCTGCCGTGAACACCTCGACGCGATTCGAGTCGCGCAGGATCGTCTGGATCGTGTCGACGAGCCCGCCCGGGTCGGTCTCGAGGAAGGTCTTCGAGAGCGCCTGCCAGGCGATGAGCTCCGCGAGGATCCTGCTCCCCGGCCCCGCAGGATCCAGCTCCGCGATGTCGATCCAGTTCTTGAAGATCAGCCGTCCTGACTCCCCGAGCTTCGCGGCGGCGCAGTTGATCACGACCGACGTCGCGCGCCGCGGGTACTTGCCCGCGAAGACGATCGCGATCATGCCCCCCATCGACGTCCCGTGCACATGGGCACTGTCGATCGCGAGCGCGTCCATCAGACCCGCGAGATCGTCGGCCCATACCTCCATGTCGTAGTGCTGGAGCGGCCTGTCGGAGGCTCCGTAGCCGCGCATGTCGTAGTCGACCACCCGGAAGCCGGCCTCCGCGATCAGCGGAGTCACGGGGTCGAGGTTGTAATGCCCGAAACCGGCGCCGTGGATCTGGAAGACGGGCTCGCCTTCGCCGGTGATCCGGTACCAGAGATTCGCTCCGCGAATCTCTCGGAGCTGCCCTGCGGGCAGCTCGATCGTCATTCCGTCCCCGTCGATTGGCGGTCTCCGTGCTCGCGCACGCGGCGAAGCGCCTCCTCCGGCGACTCCATCGCAGCCCACGAGAGCGGTTCGGGGTGCTCGGGCGCGTCGAGACCCGTCTCGTCCTTCGCGCGCGCGAGGATCTCGCGGAGAGACGGGCCGAAGTCGAAGTCCTTCACCTCGCCTCGCTCCGCGCGCAGCTGCGCGCGGAGCCGGTCGGTCGCTTCGGCGTCGCCGACGACGACGCCGTAGTCGCGCTCCGCCTTCTCCCGTGACACGAGCCCCTTGGCCACGTCGGCCTCGACCCTGGCGATCGGTCGCTCGAGGGGATCCTTCCACCACCCGCCGCCGGCTGTCCGGTAGACGAGCATGTCGCCGGGCTGCACCGCGACCTCGTCACACTTGGACGGGAGCTGCTCCTCCGTCCCGTTCGCCCGTCTCAGGAGCTTGTCCGAGCGCATGCCCGGCCGCCCCCCGAGGATGCCCCACGGGTACGTGAGCCAGCGGTCGTCGTGGATCGAGATCTCTCCCGGCTCGAGGTAGACGTAGCGCTTCTCGATCCCGTTTCCGCCGCGGTGGAACCCGGCGCCGCCCGAGTCGCACACGGTGGTGTAGCCGTCGATGCGCACCGGGTAGTACGCCTCGAGATACTCCGTGGGGATGTTCTGGAACAGCGGCCACCAGGAGTGCCCGTCCATGCCGTCGCCGATCGGCCTGCCGGGGATGCCGCCGTAGGAGATCTCCATCAGGTAGAAGAAGTCGCCGCGGCGATCCCATCCGGAGTACAGCATGTACGGGCTGGTGCCGTACCCCGCCGCGGTGGTGTGCTCCGGGCTCTTCCGGGCGAGCGCCCCGCCGAGAACGTCGAAGAGCCGCGTGAGCGCGTGCGTTCGGCAACCGAGCGCCGAGGGGAACTTGGGATGGAGCAGGCTCCCGTCCGGGATCACGACGTGGAGCAGCGGGTAGAAGCCGTCGTTGAAGAGGATCTGGGGGTCGAAGACCATGATGAGGTAGACCCCGATGAACATCTTGAACATCGCCTCGGAGAGGTAGAAGTTCACCGGGCCCACGGCTTGCGGGTCGGTCCCCGACCAGTCGAAGTAGGCGTGCTCGCCCTCGCGCCAGATCGTGAGCGTCATCTTGTAGGGGCCGTGGCCGAGGCCGTCGTCGTCGATCCAGTCCGTAAACGACTGCGGTTGCTCGGGGATGGCGGCGAGGATGAGCTTCGCCATCGCGTTGTAGGTCCGGTCGAGAAGCGACTGGCAGGCCGCGAGGTACGTCTCCTTGCCGAAGCGCTCGCACAGCTCCTGGACGCGCTTCTCGCCCGTCCGGCAGCCGGCGATGATGCCCATGAGGTCGGCGCGGTTCATCTCGGGCATGCGGACGTTGTTGAGGATCACGTCCAGGACGTCCCGGTTGAGCACGCCTTCGCGGAAGATCTTGACGGGCGGGATGCGCACGCCCTCGCCGAAGATCGTCTTCGCTCCCGTCGGGAGCGCCCCCGGGAGCGGCCCGCCCGCGTCCATCTGATGGCCGAACATGCTGGCCCAGCCGATCAGCTCGTCGTCCCAGAAGATCGGAAGGCAGACCAGCCAGTCGTTCAGGTGGGAGATGGAGCCTCCGCACTTGTAGGGATCGCTCGTCATGATCACGTCACCCGGACGTACGGGCTCTTCGAAGCCCTCGAGCATCTCGGCGATGTACGAGCCGAACTGCCCGACGACCATACGGCCCCGCGGGTCGGTGATCATCGGAAACTCGTCGTGCTGCTCGCGGATCACCGGACTCATCGCCGTGCGGAAGAGCACCGCATCCATCTCGAACCTGGTGCTCTTGAGCGCCCCCTCGATGATGTCGAGGGTGACTGGGTCGACCGCGATGTCCGGGATCTCTGCGATCTTCACGCCGTCCAAGGTCACGCCTCCTGGTTCGTGGGGCCGATGATCAGGTTGAGGTGGCGATCGACCTCGGCCGCCTGGCCGGCCGGGACCACGGTCGTCGAGTCGAACTCGGTCACGATCGCGGGGCCGTCGATACGGTGGCCGGGTCTGAGCTTGCCGCGATCGTAGATGCGCGTCGGCAGCCACTCCCCCTGGAAGTAGACCTCGTGCTCGTCGACCACCGCCTCGGCCGCGTCACGCGTCTCGCCGGGAGCGCCTTCCGGGAGCTGCGGCTCGGGCACCTTCCCGTAGCCGATCGCCCGAAGGTTGACGATCTCGCAGACCGTTCCCTCCATCCTGAAGCCGTAGAACTGCTCGTGGAGCTGGTTGAAGCGCTCGCCGAGCATCGCCGTGCCGTCGCCGGCGAGGAGGGCCGGGTCGATCTCCACCGGGATCTCGTAGCCCTGCCGGTAGTAGCGCATGTCGACGTCGAAGGCGACACGCTGATCGCCGTCTGAGATCCCCTCCCGCCGCATCCACGCGCGCGCCTCGTCGCCGAGCTCCTCGAGGATCGCGCGCACCTCGTCGCCGGTCACGGAGTCGATCGTCCTGATGAACGTGCGCGCGAACTCGTCGCGGAAGTCCGCCACCAGGTCGCCCGTGGCGCAGAGCAGCCCCGGGGCCGGTGGAACCAGCACGGGAAACGAGCCCATGACCCGAGCCACTGCGGCCGCATGCATGGGCCCCGCGCCGCCGAACGCCACGAGAGCGAAGTCGCGCGGATCGTAGCCCCGCTGCACCGAGACCAGCCGGAGCGCCCCCGCCATGTTCTCGTTCACGATGTCGAGGATGCCCTCGGCCGCGCGGTAGAGGTCGAGCCCGAGCGCGTCGCCGATCCTCCGTACCGCCGCTCTCGCCGCCTCGACGTCGAGCTGCAGCTCGCCGCCGAGCAGCCGCGGGGGCAGGTGCCCGACGACGACGTTGGCGTCGGTCACGGTCGGGTCGGCGCCCCCCCGCCCGTAGCAGGCGGGGCCCGGGTCCGCGCCCGCGGACTGGGGGCCGACACGCAGCGCTCCGGTGACCTCCGGCACGTGGGCGATCGACCCGCCCCCGGCCCCGACCGAGCGTACGTTGACGCTCGGGACCTTCACCGGGATCACCTCGCCGGGGAGACCGAGCCCGTACGGGATCTCCGTCTGACGCTCGATGGTCGGCTGACCGTTCTGGCAGAGGGCCACGTCCGTGGAGGTCCCGCCCATGTCGAAGGTGAGGACGTTCGCGAATCCTGCTCGCCGGGCGATGTAGAGCGCCCCGGCGACGCCACCGGAGGGGCCCGAGAGGATCCCGTAGATCGGGTTCTCCGAGGCCACGCCGACGCTCATGAGCCCGGCATCGGAGCGGAGGAGGTTGAGCTCTCCCGCCACGCCGTAGCCTCGGAGCGAGGTCTCGAGGCTCTGCAGGTACGCGCCGACGCGCGGCCGCACGTAGGCGTTCATGCAAGCCGTCAGCGTCCGCTCGTACTCCCGGAACTCAGGGAGGACGTCTGCCGAGATCGTCACCGGGAAGTCGGGGTAGAGCTCGTGGATGATCCCCTTGATCTCGAGCTCGTGAGCCGGGTTCGCATAGGAGTTGATGAGCGAGACGGTGAGCGTCTCGACCCCGGACTCGACGAGATCACGGACGATCTCGGTCACCTGCTCCCGGTGGACGGCCTCGACCGGCTCCCCGTGCGCGCTCATCCGCTCGCCGGCGCCGCGCGTGTCCTCGAGAGCGGCGGGCGGATCGGGCTTGACCATGATGATCCAGCCCGCGAGCGGGCCGGGCGTCTGGGAGCGGGCCAGGTGGAGGATCTGCTCGAAGCCCCGCGTGGTCACGAGGCCGACGCGCGCTCCCTTCGCCTCGAGCATCGCGTTCGTCGCCACCGTCGTCCCGTGCATGACGTAGTCGAGATCGCCGGGGCCGACGCCGCTCTCCTCGCAGATGCGATGAACGCCGGCGAGCACGCCCTCCGAGGGATCGGCGGGCGTGGACGGCGTCTTCACGCGGAAGAGGTCGCCGGTCTCGTCGTTGACGAGGAGAAGGTCGGTGAATGTCCCGCCGACGTCCACGCCCAGCCTGTACGCCATGTGGCGCCTCCTTTCACCCGGCGACCGGCGCGAACGAGCCGGCGCGGTAGACCTGACCCGGTAGCTGGCGCTCGAGGACGCCCTCGAGCCACTCCGCGACGGCGACGAGAGCGTCGAGGTCGACGCCCGTCTCGACGCCCTGGCCGTGGAGCAGGTAGACGAGATCCTCGCTGCAGACGTTGCCGGTGGCGCGCGGCGCGAACGGGCATCCGCCAATTCCGCCGATCGACGCGTCCAGGACCGTCGCGCCGGCCTCGAGGGCGGCGATCGCGTTCGCGAAGCCCGTGTTCCGGGTGTTATGCAAATGAACCACCACGGGGTTCATTTGCATAGCTGTCGCTTTCCCGACGAGCTCCTTCACCATCCTGGGCACCGCGACGCCGATGGTGTCGGCGAACACGATCTCGTCCGCGCCGGCGGCGGCGGCCTGCTCGGCGATCGCGAGCACGCGACCGGGGTCGACCTTGCCCTCGAACGGGCAGCCGAAGGAGGCGCCGACGGTCACGGTCGCGCGGAGGCCCTCGCGGTGCGCCTGCTCGACGATGCGCGTGGCGGTCGCGATCGACTCCTCCACGGAGGCGTTCTGGTTTCGCCGGTTGAACGTCTCCGTGCAGGCGAAAGCAAAATGCACCTCGTCGAGACCGCTCGCTTGCAAGCGGTCGTAGCCCCTCTCGTTGAGGACGAGGCCGGCGTACGTCACCCCGTCCTGCCGGTCGATCCCTGCGACGACCTCCTCGGCGCCGGCCATCTGCGGCACGCGTGCCGGGTTGACGAAGCTCACCGCCTCGATCCTTGGAAGGCCCGTTGCCGCAAGCCGGTTGACGAGCTCGGCGCGCGTCGACGGCTCGAGGACCTTCGACTCGTTCTGCAGGCCGTCGCGCGGGCCCACGTCGCAGATGACGGCCCTCACAGCACACCCTCCTCTCGCAGGGAGGCGATCTCCCCGGCGGGCAGGCCGAGGAGATCGCCGTACACCTCACGGTTGTGGCTCCCCTCGTCCCACGGAGCCGACCAGCGGACCGATCCCGGCGTCTTGGAGAGCTTCGGGACGACCCCGGGCCCGATGTACGTCCCGAACTCCGGATCCTCGTGCTCGATCAGCATCTCGCGCGCACGGAAGTGCTCGTCCTCGAAGATGTCCGCGATCGTGTTCACGGGTCCGCAGATGACGCCGGCGTCGTTGAGCGTCGCGTCGATGTCGGCCGCGTCGCGGGCGGTCGCCCACTCGCGGACGATGCCCTCGATCTCCTCTTGGTGGTCGCCGCGGGCGAGGTGAGTCGAGAACCGCGGGTCCTCCGCCAGCTCGGGCATCCCCATCGCGGCGCAGAGACGCCTGAAGACGTTGTCCTGATTCGCCGCGATCACCATCCACTTCCCGTCTCGGGAGAGGAAGATGTTCGAGGGCGCGATGCCCTTGAGATGCGTTCCGCCCGGGCCGCGCACCACGCCCGCCTTGTCGTACTCGGGCACCATCGACTCGAGCATCGCGAAGCAGCTCTCGAGCAGCGAGACGTCGACCACCTGGCCGCTACCGCCCAGCACGTCACGGTGATAGAGGGCGGCGAGGATTCCCTGGACGGCGAACATGCCTGCGAGCGAGTCGCCGAGAGAGATGTGCATGCGAGGCGGCGGCTCGCCGGGGAAGCCGTTGATGTAGCGCATGCCGCTCATCGCCTCCGCCGCCGACGCGAACCCCGCCCGGGCCGCGTACGGCCCGGTCTGGCCGTAGCCGGAGATGCGGGCGAGCACGATCTTCGGGTTGACGGCGGACATGCGGTCGAAGCCGAGGTTCCACTTCTCGAGCGTTCCGGGGCGGAAGTTCTCCGTGACCACGTCGGCGCGCTTGACCAGCTCGAGCATGAGGGCCTGGCCGCGCTCGTGGCGAAGGTTGAGGGTGATGCACTTCTTGTTCCGCGACTGCACGGGCCACCAGAGCGACCGGCCCTTGTAGCGGGCCTTTCCCCAGTCGCGGATCGGATCGGGCTGGCCCGGCGGCTCCACCTTGATGATCTCTGCGCCCATGTCGCCGAGGAGGCGCCCGGTGAAGGGGCCGGCGAGGAGCATTCCCAGCTCGATCACGCGTACGCCGGCGAGAGGGCCCGCGCCCTCCACCCGGTCAGGAGCCTCGGCAGGGGCTGTTGCCGACTCGGCCATCACGCCTCCCCTTCCCCGACCGCTTCGTCCCGCAGCTGCGTCACGAGGAAGTCCCGGGCCTCGAGTACGTGCTCCTTCATGATCAGCTCGGCGCGCTCCTCGTCCTTGGACGCGAGCGCGATCGTGAGCTGCCGATGGTAGTGCTGCGAGATCAGCTTCTGCTCCGGCGAGTACCAGAAGTAGGACTTGTAGACGAGGGGGATCTGGATCACCCCTCGTACGAGCTTCGCGAGCCGCTCGCTCTCTCCAGCGGCGAGGATCGTGTCGTGGAAGACGATGTTCTCCTTCACGAGGTCGAGGAGGTCGTCCTCCACCCGGAGGCGCTCGAAGCGCTCGCAGCTGCGCCGCAAGCGCTCGACGTCCTCCTCGGACATCCGCGCCGCCGCCCGTCGCGCGGCGTACCCTTCGAGGACGGCGCGGAGCTGATACATGTCGTCGAGGTCGTCGATCGCGTAGGCGCGGACGCTCGCGCCTCGGTTCGGCGTCAAGTCGACGAGGCCCTCGCTCCTGAGGATGAGAAGCGCCTCGCGTATGGGCGTCCGGCTGATCCCGAGCTCGCGCGCGAGCTCCTCCTCCTTGAGCCGGTGACCCGGCTTCAGCCGGCCGTCGATGATCGCCTCGCGGACGAGGTCGCAGGCCGCCGCGCTCGCGTTGCGCGCGATCTCCACCCGATCCTCGGTGAGGAGTCTGCCCACGTGGCGGGCAGCATACAGTATGCAATCAGCGCCAGGCGATCGACGACGTCCCGATCGGAAGCACGTATGCCGTCTCCCCCCGCGTGGATCCGTAGACGACGACCTCCTCCCCGGTGGAGAGCGCGAACCAGGCGCCGTCCGGCGACCAGGCGAAGCCGTGCTGGCTCGTGGGCTCGAGCACGATCCGCCTCGTCGGAAGGTCGATGAGGACGACTGCGACGCCCCGGCCGGGGAACGCGGCGGCGATCTCCCTGCCCGTCGGGCTGAACTCGACCCGCCCGCCGAAGCGGCCCGATCCAGCCGGCAGGCCGAGCTCGGGCAACGGGACTGCGGCCTCGAGGCTCCCTCCGCGCCAGAGCTCCAACACGCGCCGGGGCTGGCGGCCGCTCTCGAATCGGACGGCGACGACGGCGACGAGCCCGTCCCGGCGGGCGGCGTAGCCAACGACGTCGACCGGACCCTCACCGTCGAGAGGAAGTCCTCGAGCGACCTCGGCCTCTGAAAGCAGCGGTTCGCCGTTGCGCAGGAGCGTGGCCGTGAGCGGCCGGTCGGGACGCGTGAGCACCGAGCCGTCCGGCACGAAGACCGGCTGGCATCCCGCGAGACGGTTGCGCTCCCCGGTCTCGAGGGTGAGCACGACGGTGGCGCCGTCCGGCGCGCACCAGGCCAGGCGCTCGCCATCGGCGGACCAGGACGCCTCGCCCCGCGCGACGCCGAGCGACCTGAGCAGGGAGGGCGGCGCCGCGAGATCGACGAGCCCGATGCGGTGTCCGGGAGCCTCCCGCGCGAGGCCGAGATCGGCGACGGCGAGGTCGCCGCGCGGCGAGACCGTGAGAGAGCACCCCAGGCGGGGGCCGGGGGCTGCGAGCGAGAGCGTCGTGAGCTCGAGCGTCTGCGGGCGGCAGGGTCCCAGGCTCGTGAGCACGAGCGTCCCGGAGAGGAGACCCGTCGCGGGCACGTCAGGACCCGTCAGAGACGCCGTGTCCAGGCCGGGCGCCGCCGTCCTCGGCATCGGCTCGGACCCGCCGCGGAGGGCGGTCACCGCCGCCGCCGTGCCCACGATCGCCACAACGGCGAGGGCGAGCCACGTCGAGAGGCGCGCGCGCCTCGCCGTGCTTCTCCGCCGAGCCAGGCTGTGACTCGGCGCCGCCTGCGGAGGGGCCGCACGACGAGCCACGGGCGCCCGGCCCCGGTGAGGGGCGCGCGTCACTCTGACGGCGATCCGCTCGCGCACGGAGACGTGCTCGCTGGTATGGGGCCCGGTGCCGGGATCGTTCTGACGGTGACATGCTACGCGCCGGACGGCGCGCCATCACGGCCGAGCCGCAGGGGCCTTTCCGGACAGGCCCCTACGCGGGGGGCGGGCCGGGCCCGGCGGGGTCCGGGGTACCGGTCGCTGCGAGAGCCCGCTCGCGCCGCGCGGCGAGCGCCTCCGTCGCGATCACCTGAAGCGAGCCTCCGATCGGGATCGCGATGAGCGCCCCGATGATGCCCGCGAGGTCGGCGCCGATCAGCACCGCGATGAGGACGACCACCGGCGACATGGCGACGGTCCGGCGGTAGACGACCGGCTGGAGCACGTGGTTCTCGAGCTGCTGGTAGATCAGGAAGTAGATGCCGAAGATGAGCGCCTCCACCCAGCCTTCGGTCGCGAGCGCGACGAGGATGACGATGATGCCCGAGATCGTCGCCCCCGCGAGCGGTATGAGGTCGAACAGCGCGACCACGACGCCGAGCGGAACGGCGTACGGGACGCCGAGCCCTTGCAGGGCCGCCCACGCGAGGATGCCCGCGATGATGCTCAGCAGGATGTTGCCGCTGACGTAGCCGCCGACCGTCTTGTAGACGCCCCTGGCGGCGCGCTCCCAGCGCGGCCTGACCGTCTCGGGCAGCAGGTCGAGGAGCACTCGCGCGAGCCGTCCGCCGTCGATGAGCATGAACAGGGTCAGGAACGCGATGGTCACGACGCCGACGACCGCCGTCACGACGCTCCGGGCGATCGAGAGCGCCGGATCGGCCAGCCCGAACACCCCCTCGACGCCGACGCTCTCGATCGCCTCCCGCGTGCGCTCGACGATCTGGTACTCCCGCTCGAGGAAGCCGAAGGGGCCGCGACCCGCCGAGAGCTCGTCGAGCAGATCGGGCACGGCTTCGACGAAGTCGGTGACCTGCTCGACGAGGGGCGGGATCACGAGGTAGAAGAGGCCGCCGATCACGACGGCCGCGAGCACGAAGACGAGCAGGGCCGAGTAGACGCGCCGCAGCCCGTGCCGCACGAAGAACCCCACCGCCGGGTCGAGCGCCATCGCCAGGAAGATCGCGATGACGATCCAGCCGACGACGCCGCGGGTCGCCCAGATCACCCAGAGCACGATCGTGACCGCCAGCGCGACCCCGAGCACGCTCAGCACCGTGCGCGGGCGAACGAGGATCATGCGCTCGGGCGCCGCCATTCGCGCAGGATCGCGGACGCCCCGGACGGCTACCGCGATCAGCCGACGAGCCGCTGCGTCAGCTCGACGACGTTCCCGTCCGGATCGGCCAGATGGACCGTCCGCTCACCCCACGGGCGGTCGGTGGGGGGAGCGAGGACCCGAACGTCTGCGCCGAGGAGCCTCGCGTGCTCGGCGTCGACGTCCTCGCAGAGGAACGCGACCTCTCCCTGCGGCCACGGAACCTCCCCGGCGGGGGCGTCCATCCCGATCAGCTCCGGAAGGTGGGAGCGCGCGAACAGCGAGAAGCGAGCGCCCTCGGTCGCGAACTCCGCGTAGCTCTCGTTCGCGAACCTGAAAGGGAGGCCGAGCACGTCGCGGTAGAAGGCGGTCGAGCGCGGCAGGTCGGAGACGAAGAGGATCGCGTAGCCGAGGCGAGTCAGAGGGCTCATGCCCCTAGTGCCGCACTAGCCGCGTCCGGGACGGGCTCGAGGCCAAAGCTCCGCCACAGGAGCCGGGCGCGCGCGAGACAGCGCGCAACGGCTTCCTCCCGCACGTCGGCGACCTCGCTGAAGATGCACAGCCGGTAGCTCCGCACGTCGTTGTGACCCTGCTCGGAGAGCCGCTGCCCGGGCTGCACGAGGAGCTCGAGGCCGTCCTCCGCCGGCACCGAGACGACGTGCGCGTCGGCGAAGGCGCGCATGCAGTAGCTGATGGCCACGCGCCGAGAGGCCGAGCGCCGCCAGCCAGGATCCTCTCCGCACGCCAGGGCGAACAGCGCCTCGTAGGTTGAGCGGCCGTCCACGGCGAGGACGAGCGGCCAGAACTGCGACGCGACGCGGCCGTTCACCTCGATGACCCTGGCCGGCCCGTCCTCGGGCACGGAGAACTCGACGTTGAAGAAGCCTCCGTCGAACCCGAGCGCCGGGAGCAGTCGCGCCGCGACGTCGGTCAGCTCCTCGAGGCGCTCGCGCGGGAGCAGCGACGGGTACTCGAAGCGCTCGAAGCTGTTCGTACCCGCGTACTTGACCGAATCCGTGACCCCGATAACCGTCATCTCGCCCTCGAACATGTAGCCTTCGAGCGTCACCTCCGGGCCCGGCAGCAGCTCCTCGGCGAGGAACGCCCGCACGGAGCGCGCGTCGAGGCCCGCGAGCTCGGCGATGCGCCCGTAGCCGATCGCGTAGTCGCCTGCCTCGAGCCGGTCGAGCTCGGATGGGTGGTCGACCCGTCGGGCGTCCTGGGACAGATGGTTGACGACGGGCTTGACGAAGAAGGGAGCTCGCAGCGGCGGAGGCGCGAACGGCGGCCCGTCGAGCACGGCGAAGGCGGGCGTCGCGGCGGGCGCCGCGATGCGCCCGAGAGCTCGGGCCGCAGGCTTGAGCTGGCACGCGATGAGCGCCGCCGGCCGGGGGCCCGGGAGGCCGCGGCGCTCGGCGATGATCGCGGCGAGCAGCGCCGCAAGGTCGTTCGCGCCGACCACGGCGTCCGCCGGGATGCGATCGCACTCCTCGACGAAGGACCCCGCGTCGAAGCTCGCGAGATCGTCGAGATCGGCGCTCGCGTAGCGAACGCGGTAGCGCTCCTCGAGGCCCGCCTCGCGTATGGCCCGGTAGTCGCGCTCGCGCGGGCAGACCACGAGGACGTCCTTCACGTGACCCCCCGGGTGCCCGAGCCCACGCGAGCATGCTAGACGATTGATTCCGAATGGCTCGCGCGCCCGGCCGTCGCGACGGTATCGGGCCTGTAACGGCTCCGGCGGAGAGCCGACTCTGTTGCGTAAGGTCCAGGGATGGCCTGCCCTCAGGCGGAGAGACGCCGAAGACAGGAGGACGACGTGGAGACGCAGACGGTGCCCCTCGAGGTCCTCGGTTCGGGTGTCGCATTGAAGGCGACCGCGGCGGCCGAGCTCGAGATCGCTCGCCGGCGCACGACGGACCTGCTCGCGCCGCTCGGAGAAGACGAGCTGACGAAGCAGCACTCGCCGCTCATGTCCCCGCTGGTCTGGGACCTCGCCCACATCGGCTGGTACGAGGAGTACTGGCTCGTGCGCAGGATCGCGGGCTCCGCGCCGACGGACCCGCTCTACGACGACATCTACGACGCCTTCCTTCACGAGCGCGGCGAGCGGCCGGATCTGCCGCTGCTTGCGCCCGCCCGAGCCTGGGCGTACGTGAGGGAGGTGCGCGAGCGCGCCCTGCAGGTGCTCGAGACGGCGGCGCTTCTCGGCGCCGAGGATCCGCTGCTCGCGCGCGGCTTCGTGTACGGGCTGGTCTTCCAGCACGAGCACCAGCACGTGGAGACGATGCTCCAGACGCTCCAGCTCAGCGGGCGGGCGTACGCTCCCGCGGCACCTCCGGGGAGCGGCGGGACCATCGGCCGCGCGGAGGTCCTCGTCGACGGCGGGCCGTTCGTGCTCGGAACGGACACCGACGTCTGGGTCTACGACAACGAGCGCGGCGCGCACGAGGTCGACCTGCCGCCCTTCTGGATCGACGCGACGCCGGTCACGAACCGTGCCTACCTCGAGTTCATCGAGGACGGTGGATACGACGACCCGAGCGTCTGGACGCGGGCGGGCTGGGAGCACCGCCGCCGCGAAGGCCTCGAGCACCCGATGTTCTGGCGCAGGGAAGGCGACGGCTCGTGGTCGCGCCTGCGCTTCGGTCAGCGGCAGGACCTGCCTCCCGACGAGCCCGTCCAGCACGTCTGCTGGTACGAAGCCGACGCCTTCGCCCGCTGGGCCGGTGGCCGCCTGCCCACCGAGGCCGAGTGGGAGAAGGCTGCCGCGTGGGACCCGGCGACGGGCCGGAAGCGCCGCTTCCCCTGGGGCGACTCGCCGTCGACGGGCCTCGCGAACCTCGGGGGCCGCCACCTGCAGCCGGCGCCGGTCGGCGCCTACCCGGCGGGCGTCAGCCCGTGGGCGTGCCACCAGATGGTCGGGGACGTCTGGGAGTGGACGTCCTCGGACTTCGCCGGCTACCCGGGATTCCGCCCCTTCCCCTACCGGCAGTACTCCGAGGTGTTCTTCGGATCCGAGTACAGGGTGCTGCGCGGCGGCTCCTGGGCCTCGCACCCGGCCGTCATCCGTACGACCTTCCGCAACTGGGACTACCCGACTCGCCGGCAGCTCTTCGCCGGCTTCCGCTGCGCACGCGACGCCTGAACGCCTTCCCGGAAAGGAGCTTCATGACCGCCCTCTCCTCCCTGCGCGTCGACGTGCATCTCACGCCCGGCGACCTTCGCGAGGCCCTGCGGGCCGACGCACGCGCCGGCCTCGCGGCGATGCCGAAGGAGCTTCCGCCGAAGTGGTTCTACGACGACGTCGGCTGCGCCTTGTACGAAGCGATCACCCGTCTTCCGGAGTACTACCCCACCCGGCGCGAGCGGGAGATCCTGTACTCGGAGGCGGGCACCATCGCTCGCGACACGGGCGCGGACACCCTCGTCGAGCTCGGCCCCGGAAGCGGCGAGAAGACGCGCCTGCTCCTCGACGCGCTCGCAGGTCGGGCGACGCTCAGGCGCTTCGTCCCCCTCGACGTCAGCGAGCTCTGGGTCCGGAGCCTCGCGCAGGACGCCGCTGAGCGCTATCCGCGCGTCGAGGTCCACGGCGTCGTCGCCGACTTCGAGCGGCACCTCGCCCGCATGCCCGCCGGGGGCGTCCGCCTCGTGGCGTTCCTCGGGGGGACGATCGGCAACCTCGAGCCTTCCAGGCGGGAAGCGTTCCTGTCGGAGCTCGCAGGGCTCCTCGGGCGCGACGACTGGCTCCTGCTCGGCGCCGACCTCGTCAAGGACCCGGCCCGGCTCCTCTCCGCCTACGACGATCCTGCGGGGGTCACGGCCGCGTTCAACCTGAACCTCCTCTCCGTGCTCAACCGCGAGCTCGGCGCCCGCTTCGTCCACCGGCGCTTCGAGCACGTGGCCCGTTTCGACGGCGAGCGCCAGTGGGTCGAGCTGAGCCTGCGAGCACTCGAGGACCACGTCGTCGACGTCGAGGCGCTCGAGCTCAGCGTCGCGTTCGCGCGTCACGAGGAGATGCGGACCGAGATCAGCGCCAAGTTCCGGCGCGAAGGCCTCGTCGCCGAGCTGGGCGCGGCCGGCCTCGACGTCCCTCGCTTCTGGACGGACTCGCGCGGCGACTTCGCGCTCCTGCTCGCCAGGCCGGCCTGATGCTCTGTCCGGGGATTGCGGCGCGCCCTGGCGGCTGCAAACCGGCGCCGGTCTGCGTCCTCAGTCGCGCCCA
>CAZCIJ010000022.1:0-20548 GCA_964498265.1 uncultured Gaiellales bacterium
GGAGCAGCCCGAGCTGCTCGAGCCGCTCAAGGGCCTCTGGTTCTACTACGTGGGCGTCTACACGGGCCTTCCCCTCGACGACCGCACCGCGGGCGAGATCCTGACCTCGCCGCGCCCGCAGCCGAGCGAGCCCCGAGACCGCTACGTCTACTACCCCGACACCGCAGACGTGCCGGAGTCGGTGGCCGTGAACGTGCGGCGGCGCTCGTACACGATCGCCGCTGGCGCGACGGTGGAGACGGCGGACGCGGAGGGAGTGCTGTTCGCCCACGGCGGAACGGCCGGCGGTCACAGCCTCTACCTCCAGGAGCGGAAGCTCCACTACGTCTACAACTGGCTCGGCGAGCGCATCCAGAAGGTGTCCTCGGAGGAGGACGTTCCGACCGGCAGGCACGTCTTCAGCGCCGAGTTCCAGAAGACGGGCGACGAGGAGGAAACCCGCAGCGCCAGGGGCACGCTGACGCTGTACATCGACGAGCGAGATGTTGGGGAGGCCGAGATCGTGACCCAGCCCGGGATGTTCTCGCTGACCGGAGACGGTCTCTGCGTCGCGCGCGACAGCGGATCCCCGGTCTCGCCCGACTACGGCCCGCCGTTCGCCTTCAGGGGCGGGACGATCGACCGGGTCGTCGTGGACGTCAGCGGCGACCACTACGTCGATCACGAGAAGGAGGTCCTCGCCTACCTGGCCCGCGACTGAGGCCGCGGAAGGCCGCATGGGTGAGGCGATCGGCCGGATCCTGCCGCTCGCCGTCAGGGTTGCGCTCGCGCACCCATTCTGGCGCCTGACGCATCTCACGGAGCAGGTGCGCGAACGGTCAGATGTCGCCGGCGGGTCCGGGTTCCGGCGTGGAGCAGAGTGCTAGCCGTGCCGGTCAGGGGCGCGGGCAGGCCCCGGCAGTCGCTGCAGGTAGGCGTGCTGGTTGCGGTCGTGCTCGCGGGGCTTCTCGCGGCCGGCTGTCGCGCCGAGGAGGACCGGGCGGGAAGCTTCGAGGACGAGCTTCTGATCGTTCCGCGCGAGGGGTGGCGCACCGACTTCTCCCGCCACGCCGTGCCGCTGATCGAGTTCCGGCGGGGCGGGCCGGGGAAGGACGGCATCCCGGCTATCGACCGCCCGCGCTTCGTCGCCGCGGCCGAGGCTGCCTGGCTCGACCCTGAGGAGCCGGTGATCGAACTCGTGCTCGACGGCGAGGCGCGCGCCTACCCGCTGGAGATCCTTGTCTGGCACGAGATCGTGAACGACGAGCTCGCCGGACGCCCGGTAGCGGTCACGTTCTGTCCTCTCTGTCACACCGCGTTGGCCTTCGAGCGCCGACTCGACGAGCGGACACTCGCCTTCGGCGTCAGCGGCCTGCTCCGCCACTCCGACCTGGTCATGTACGACCGCCAGACCGAGAGCTGGTGGCAGCAGTTCAGCGGCGAGGCTGTCGTCGGTGAGCTCGCCGGGGCCACGCTACCGCGGCTCCCCGCAGCCATCGTCGCCTGGCAGGACTTCCTCGCACGCCACCCCGACGCTCTCGTGCTCTCACGGGACACCGGCTACGAGCGCCCCTACGGCGGCAACCCCTATCCTGGCTACGACGACGCGGAATCGCCCACGTTCCTCGGAACGCCAAACCAAGACGACGGGCGCGTGCCGCTCAAAGAACGCGTCGTGTTCGTCGAGATCGGCGGGGACGCGCTCGCTGTGCCCTTCTCCGCGCTCGAGCGCGCGAAGTCGGTGCGAGTCGAGGTCGGTGGCGAGCACCTCGAGATCATCTGGCGGCCAGGCGTCCGCTCAGTCTTCGGCGCGCCCGACCGTGCGGAGCCGAAGGAGGTCGGCTCCGCGCTGGTGCAAAGCGCAAGCGGCAAGCGGGTCACCTACGACACGCCGTTCTGGTTCGCCGTCGCCGCCTTCCGCCCAGACACCAAGGTGTGGACGCAGACCGGGCTTCTCGACGCCGCCCACGCACCACGCCGGCCAGTCCCTCCCGCCACACCGCACGACAGCGTCAACGCTGCCGGGCGGCTCGCAGGCTGATCAAAGACGCCAGCAGTCGACGCAGGCCTCAGGGAGTCGGAGGGTTAGGCGAGTGCGGCTTGGGTGCCGAGACGCGCCTGGAGCATGTGCATCTCGAGGTCGCGCGCGACAGCCAGCGCTTCGTCCCGAAGGCGCGCTGCGCGTTCTCCATCGCCTGGGCTCGCTCGTTCGAGGAGGGCGTTAGCGAAGTCGCAGGCTGTCCAGGCGAACTCGGGTCGGTAGCCGGCCTTGGCGCAGAACGCAAGCGCCTCTTCGAAGTGGCTCTGAGCGGCATCGAGCTTGCGCATGGCCGTCGAGAGGAGTCCGAGCAACCGGTCGGTGGTCAAGCTACCTACGAAGAGCAGCGTCGTTCCGCGTTGGCGCAGGAGAGGTTCGTATTGCTCCTTGGCCAGCGCCGCATTGCCCCGTATGGTGGCGAGCAGCCCCAATCCCACACGCGCGTAGAGAGCGAGAAACGGCACGGCGTCGCTCTGCAGGACGGCTCTGGCTTTCGCCTCTGCGAGCTCGAGCTGCCGGTCGTCGCCGGTGATCCCTGACAGGAGGGGAACGAAGACCGCCGCCGCGGCGTCCTCGAATGGGAACAGGGAGTGGGAGAGTCGCGTGGACTCGAGCAGCCGCTGCAGGTACGCGTCGGCCTCGGCGCCGTTGCCTGTTTCCCACTCGATCAGGGCCCGGTTCGAAAGGGTCCGGGCGTCGCCGGGCTGGAGCGCGAGCGCCTCGTCGCTCAGGCGCCTCGCCGCGGTCCAGTCCCCCTCGAGCAGTGCGAGCCACATCATGTGCACGCGCGTCGTCACGAGCCAGTAGCGCTCCCGGAGCCGCAGCGCGATACCCAGAGCCGTCTCCGCGTTCGCACGCGCAGCGTCCAGGTCACCTCTGATCGCGAGCAGCCGCAGAGCAGTCGACCGCGCGACCATCTCGGTACGCCGGTCGTCCGCCTCTTGCGCGAGCTCGATCGCACGCACGCTCTTGTCGAGCGAGTCCTGCCACTCGAGGTGCCACCAGTCCACGTGGGCGTCGCCGAGGAGGATGCGCCGCTCCAGAGCCGCGTCCTGGTGTCGCCGCGCGATCAGCAGCGCCCGTTCGAACGCGTCGCGCGCGCTCGCGCGCTCGTTCATGCCCCGGAACCATCCGAGCGTGGTGAGAAGCCGGCCGGCCTCAAGAGAGTCGGGCGGCACCATCGCGAACGCGCGGCCGATGAGCTCTGGCGCTCCGGTCGGCACGTAGATGGGTGGAAGGGGGTGGGCAGCCACCTCGACGGCCCGGCCGATGTCCCCGACCTTGGCGTAGAAGTCGAAGGCGGCGCGCATGCGTGCCAAGGCCTCGTCGAGGTCGTACCGTTCGCGGGAGGCCAGCTCCGAGCGGGCGAGACCAAAGAGGAGAGCGGCGATTCTCTCGTCCATTGGTCTGTCCTCCTGAGCCGCGAGCGCTCGCTCGAAGTTTGCCGCCGCCTCCTCGTAGGCATGCGCAGCCAGCGCCCGCTCGCCGGCGACCTGCGCGTAGTGGATGAGCTTGTCGGTTCCGAGGACCGTCTCGGCTTCCGCGAAGTGATGGACGAGCTCGGCAGCGTGCGCCTCAGCCTGCGGACCGTAGAGCCCTTCGAGCATCTCCGCGATTCGGGCGTGGAGGCGAACCCGCCGCGTGGTGGAGAGCTCCGCTGCGAGCGTTTCCTGGATGAGCGTATGCGGGAAGCGGTATCGGCCAGCCGCACGCGGCACCTCCTCGACGAGGTGAGCGGCGAGCGCTTCCTCCAGAAGTCGCAAGAGGTCGTCCTCAGAGAGATCGTCGCTGAGTCGCACCAGCTGCTCGAGGCTGAACTCTCTGCCGAAGATGGACGCGAGGCGAAGCAGCTCGTTGCACCTTGCGGGGAGCCGGTTGAGGCGCCTGCCGATCACGTCTCGCACCCCCTCCGGGACGCCGACGCTCCAATCGCGGCTGGTAATGAGAGCATCTGCCGTCAGCCCTCCTTCTTGCGTTAGCAGCCGGACGATCTCGGTGACGAAGAAGGGGTTGCCCTCTGTCTGGCCGTGCACGGCTCCGACCAGCTGCTCGGGCGGGGCGACTCCGAGGGTCGCCTCGAGATAGCGTGCCACGTCCTCCTCTGCGAGACCGCGCAGCGGGAGGCGCTCGAAGAGCCGCTCGCGCGTGAGCTCGGCGAGCGTCTGCGAAAGCGGATGCCCGCGGGTGAGCTCCACGTCGCGGTAGGTGGCGACTATGAGGAGCGGCGCCTCGCCCAGCCGATACGCGACGAACTCGAGCAACAGCAGCGACCCGGCGTCGGCGGCGTGAAGGTCGTCGAGGATGATCGCGAACGGTTCGGCCCGCGCCGCACCGATCAGGAACGTCGCGGTCGTGTCGAGGAGGCGGAAGCGCGCCTGTTTCGGGTCTGACACCTCGGGAGGCCGCTCCAAGCCGGGGAGGCGCTCGCGCAGCTCCGGCAGAAGCTCCGCCACGACGGCCGCAGTCGTTCTCGCCTCGGCGTGAAACCAGTGGGGGTCGCGCCCGCTCACGTACGAACGCATGGCCTCGATCCAGGGCCAGTAGGGAGGTGCGCCCTCCGTTTCGTAGCAGCGCCCCCAAAGCACTCGCACGCCGCGTTCCTCCGCGTGAGCGGCGAACTCGGCGGCGGTACGCGTCTTCCCGATGCCCGGCTCTCCGGCCAGCATCACGAGCCGCCCGCGTCCCGAGAGCACACCCTCGAGCAGCTCCCGCAATCGACCCAGCTCGGGCTCGCGTCCGACGAACGCGCCCACGTCGACACCTCGAGCGCTCGCCCCCGCGGGCTGCCTCGCCGCCATCGGCGCTCGCTCCGTCGTGCCGCCCAGCTCCAGGCTCGGATTCTGGCGGAGGATGTCCCGCTCGAGATCCTGGAGCGCCCGGCTGGGCTCGATGCCGAGTTGCTCGGTCAGGACCCGGCGCGCGTCCTGGTAGGCGGCGAGGGCTTCGGCCTGGCGACCCGAGCGGTAGAGCGCGAGCATGAGCTGGCCGCGCGGACGCTCGCGGAAGGGGTGGTGGGCGATCAGCGACTCGAGCTCGCCGACGAGGTCGGCGTGACGCCCGAGGGCCAGATCCGCCTCGATGCGCTCCTCCAGCGCCGAAAGGCGCAACTCCTCGAGCCGAGAGCCCTCGCTCGCGGCGAAGGGCTCGCAAGCAAACTCCGCGAGCGCGGGCCCGCGCCAGAGCGCGAGAGCCTCGCGCAGGAGGATGACCGCCTGATGGGGGTCGTCCTCGGCGAGCGCCTGCCGCCCCTGGCCGGCGAGCCGCTCGAAGCGGAAGAGGTCGAGGCGCTCGGGCTCGAGCGCCACGACGTAACCAGGCGGGCGGGTGCGCAGCAAGTCTTCGGGAAGAACCTTGCGAAGCCGCGAGACGTAGGTCTGAATCGCCTTGGCCGCCTTCTCGGGCGGCTCCTCCCCCCAGAGCTCATCGACGAGCCGCTTGAGAGACACGGTGCGGTTTGCGCTCAGAAGGAGGACGGCGAGAAGCGCGCGCTGCTTCTCCGCACCAAGCGGAACGAGCGCGCGGCCCTGCTCAGCCTCGAGCGGCCCGAGAATCCGAAACTCCACGCCGGCTCCTTTCGCCGGTGAACGTACCACAGAGCACAAAGCCCGAGAGCGGCGCGTCAGCACTCGTTGACCGGCGATCTACCGGAAGTCCACCCATCCGAGGCCGGGCGTCGACCACGGTCGTGTCTCCTGTAGCCGTCCAAGTCCTGTCGGGGCACAACCGGCGAGAAGGAGGAAACCATGGCCACCGTGGCGCACAAGGCGGAGGCGAACGCGAAGCCCAAGACCGAGGCAGACGTGAAGCCGAAAGTCATCTGCGAGGTCGATATCTCCGCCGCCTCGGACGCGACCATCGAAGCAGCCCTCACCTACTGCCGCCGACGCGGCGCAGAGGTCCTCTTCCTCTGGGTGCTCGAGCCGCGCATCTTCAGCTCCCCCTTCCCCGGCTCAGCCGGAGCCACCGGCACCTGGGGACTCCCGTGGACGCTTCGCCGGGCGGTCGAGCGGGCGCGCGAACAGGGCGTGGCCGCGAGCTCCATCGTCCGCGTCGGCCAGCGCGAGCGCGTCCTCGAGGCCGAGCGCGAGACGGCAGGGGCAGAAGCGGTCTTCCCAGCGGCGCACAAGATCGCGCGCTGCCCTCTCTGCCACGCCCGCTACGATCCGCGCGCCGTCCACTTCTGCCCTACGGTCCACCTGCCTCCGCGCAAGCCTCCCGCTGCGGCCACGCGCTCAGACTGACCGCACCCACCGGTCCCGGAATCGCCTCCGCGTGAGCGTGGAGTAGAGAGGAGTCGACGATGGAGCTCCTGTGTTGCGGCGCTCGGCGGCACTCCAAGCTCGTCGCGAAGCAGCCGACGGAGCCGATCGTAGGTGAGCAGCGCTTCCGCGACGTTCCCGCGACGAGGCGCCTCCACGCGGCCGGATCTTCGAGAGCAAGGAGTGGCAACTCGGCGCAACCTGCCGGGGCGTTTACGATAGCCGCCGGTGTCGCCCGATCCCGTCCGTGTCCGCATGGCGCCGAGCCCGACCGGCTTCCTCCACGTGGGCGGCGTTCGCACGTTCCTCTTCAACTGGCTGTTCGCCCGCGGCCGCGGCGGCATCTGCCTGCTGCGGATCGAGAACACGGACGTCGGCCGGGAGGTCGAGGAGTCGGTCGCGCAGATCGAGCGCTCGCTGCGGTGGCTCGGGATCGACTGGGACGGCGAGACCGCGTTCCAGCTCGACCGCATGGGCCGCGCGCGGGAGGAGGCCCGGAGGCTCGTCGTCGATGGGAGCGCGTACGAGGACGAGGGCGCGATCCGGATTCACATGCCCGACGAGGGCACGACCGCCTGGCGGGACGCGGTCAAGGGCCGGGTCGAGTTCCCGAGCGGGCAACTGGAGGATCTGGTCATCGTGCGCTCGGACGGACGGCCGACGTACAACTTCGCGTCTCCGCTCGACGACTGGCTCGACGGCATCACGCACGTGATCCGCGGGGAGGACCACGTCTCGAACACGCCGAAGCAGCTCCAGGTGCTGCGGGCTCTCGGCGCCGAGCCGCCCGTCTACGCGCACGTCCCGAACGTGCTGGGGACGGACGGCCGCAAGCTGTCGAAGCGTCACGGGGCGGTCTCCGTCGACGAGTTCAGGAAGGAGGGCTACGTCGCGCCGGCCCTCCTCAACTTCCTCGCGCTGCTCGGGTGGAGCTACGACGACAAGACGACCCTGATGTCTCGCGAGGAGCTGGTCGCGCGGTTCTCGCTCGAGCGCGTGGGGAGCTCCCCGGCCACCTTCGACTACGCGAAGCTGGAGTGGATGAACGGCCAGTACCTGCGGGCGCTGGCTCCCGGGGAGTACGCCGACCTGCTCGCCGAGTACGTGCGCGGGAGCGGCTTCGACGGCGACGAGCAGCTGGTGCGCCGGGCGGCGCCGCTCGTCCAGGAGAAGATCGCGACGCTCGGCCAGTTCGAGCGCTTCGCCGGGTTCCTGTTCCAGGAGGACGTGACCGTCGAGGCCTCTGCGGCCAAGGCGCTGGCCACGCCGGACGCTTCCAGGATCCTCGGCGAGGCGCGCAAGCGGCTCGAGGAGACCGAGCCGTTCACGTCGGAGTCGATCGAGAGGGAGCTGCGCGCCCTCTGCGACGACCTGAGGCTGAAGCCGCGTCAGGCCCTGCAGCCGATCCGCGTCGCGGTGACGGGCTCGACGGTCTCGCCAGGGCTCTTCGAGTCGATCGAGCTGCTCGGCCGGGAGAGCGCGCTCGCTCGGCTCGACAGGCGCCTCACCGAGGCGGCTACCCGACGCGCGCCCGAGGCTTCTTCCGCCTCGCCGCCGGAGTCGTGAACGTCCGGTCCGACCCCTGCACCACGCCGCCCACGTTGACCGCGGTCGCGCGGTAGTGGTAGGTCGTTCCAGGCTTGAGGCCGGCGAAGGTCGTCGCGAGCTCGACGGGAGTGGATCCCGCCCCCGCGTACGCCTCGACGCGGCCTGTCGCGTAGCGGCGGTTCGGGCCGATCTCGATCACGTACGTGGTGGCGAGGCCGTTCGGGCTCACGGTCGCGGTGACCGTGGCCTTGCGGCGCTTGACCTTCGTGGCAGGCCCTGTCGTCGCGGCCGGGATCCCGGCCGGCGCGACCTCGTCCTCGGCCAGATTCGCGAGCACCCACCCGAAGAGACCGGTCAGCCTCGTGTAGACGCCGGGCTTGCTCTCTCGCGCGCACCCCTCGCCCCAGCTCGTCACGCCCACCTGGACCCAGCCACCGGCCCCGTCCGCGACCATGAGCGGGCCGCCGCTGTCTCCCTGGCAGGCGTCGGCGCCGCCCTGCGGAACGCCGGCGCAGATCATCGTCAGAGGGTCGAATCCGACGGTGAAGAAGCCGTAGAAGTCGATCACCGGATAGGCGTCGACGCATACGCTGTCCGTGACGAGAGGAACGTCCACCTGCCGGAGGTCAAACGAGATCTCCGGCGCGTCCTCCGAGGTCAGGCCCCATCCGACGACGGTGGCCGGGGTGCCGGGCTGCGTGAAAGCGGCCGCGTCCTGGCTTGCGCCGGGGATGCGGATGGCCTGCTGCGGCGCGGGCCGGTCGAGGCGGATCAGCGCCAGGTCGCCGTTCACGCTCCAGCCCGCCTGCGGGGGGAGCGCGATCACGTCGTCCGCTTCCGCGAGGTAGACGTTCGCAGGGTCGAGGGTCGCCACGTTGTCCTGCCCGAGGACGATCCGGTACTGGAGTCCGGCGATGAAGCCGGGCGAGCCGATCACCTCGCCGAACAGCAGGACGCAGTGTCCCACCGTGAGCACCCACCGCTCCCCGATGAGCGACCCGCCGCAGGAGAAGGCGACGTCGGGCTCGCCGTCCGGCGCGTCGAGGGTGCCGTCCGGAGCGATCACCTCGACGAAGGCGGCCCACGGCCACGCGCCCGGGGGCGCGACGGACCCGCCGACGATCGCAGGCTGCCGCGCCGACGCGCTGGCCGTCGGGGCGAGGGCAAGCGCCGTCAGGAGAGCGGCTGCGAGCAGGCGTGTCACACGCGTGTGAACGACAGTCGGGCGGGATCTCGGGACAGCCGTACGGGTGACGGCTCTGACAGTATGGACGCGATGCTGCCCGCTCGCGCCGGTGCGCTCGCCGTGGCCGCGGCCGTTGCCGTGGTCGCTGCTCCGAGCGCCCTCGCGGGCGGCAAGCCCGTCGTTGTCGTCGACCCCGGCCACGACGCGAGGGCGAATCTCGACGAGGAGCCGATCGGCCCCGGGGCGAGGGAGACGAAGATCAAGGACGGTGGCGGAACGAGCGGCGTCGTCACGGGCGTCAGCGAGGCGGAGCTGAACCTGCGGGTCTCGCTTCGCCTGCGGCGCATGCTCCGGCGCGCCGGCGTCGCGGTCGTGATGACGAGGACGAGGACGAAGGGCGTGTCGATGGGGAACGTCGCGCGCGCACGCATCGCCAATCGGGCCGGCGCGCGTCTCTTCCTGCGCGTCCACGCCGACGGCTCGAGCGACGCAAGCGTCCACGGCACGCACACGCTCGTTCCAGCGCTCCGGGCCGGCTGGACGGACGACATCTACCGCTCGAGCGGCCGCGCGGGGCGTCTGGTGCAGCGGGCGCTGGTGGCCCGCCTGGGATCGGTCGACCGAGGCCTCAACGAGCGCTCCGACATCACGGGCTTCAACTGGAGCGACGTCCCGGCGATCCTCGTCGAGCTCGGCTTCATGACGAACCCCCGCGAGGATCGACGGCTCAACGGCCGGGGCTACCAGCGCAGGGCCGCGCTCGGGCTCTGCGAGGGCGCGCTGCGCTTCCTCCGCATGGCCCCGTCGCGCTGCTCCTAACATGGCACTTCTCGACGCGGACGAGCGGGCGTCCCTCCGCGCCGCCCAGGCCGGCTCGTCGGCCGGGTTCGAGAGCCTCTTCCGCTCGACCTGGCCGCGCGCGTTCCGGGCCTCGTACCTCGTCGTCCTCGACCATGCCGCCGCCGAGGAGATCGTGCTCGAGTGCTTCCTTGGCGCCGTCCGCACGCTCGACGGCTTCGACAGGGAGGGCCCCTTCGCCCCCTGGCTGCACAGAGCCGTCGTGACCCGCTCGATCGACCGCGCTCGCGCCCGGGCGCTGCAGCCGTCGGGCTTCCGCGGCGACCTCGACGAGAGCACGGCGCCGCTCGAGTGGGCGATGCCGATCGGAGGTCCACACCTCGACCCGGCCGCGCTCGCCCTCGCCGGCGGGCTCTACTCTCTCTCGCCTGACCTCCGTGCGGCCCTCGTCCTGCGCTACCTGCTCGACTACGGCGCGGGCGAGGCGGCCGAGCTGCTCGAGGTCCCGCGCGAGACGCTGAGCGCCCGCCTCGACCGGGCGCGCGCGCATCTGCAGACGCGGCTCGAGGGTGAGGCGCGGCTCGACGAGAAGACCCTTCGGACGCTCCTGCTGCAGCAGCCCGTACCGGGCGAGCAGCTCGCGCTCGACCGAACCTGGGAGATCGTCGCCTCCGCCTACGGGACCAGAGAGCCGACGGCGCGCCGGCGGAGGGTGCCGCTGAGGGCGCTGGGCGCCGTCCTCGCGCTGGCGGCCATCGGCGTCGCCGTCTGGCTGAGCCCGGCCGGCTCCTGGATCGCCGAGCGCTTCGAGGCCGGAGACGAGGGCACTCAGCCTGCGCCGGAGACGGTCGCCGCCGTGCCGGCCGCGTCGCTCCCGGCGCCCGGCCGCGTGCTCGTCGTCGGCGGCGGTGAGCTCTCGGTTCTGGATCCGAGCGGCGCTCGCGCGCCGCTCGGCAGCTACATCGGCGCCTCGTGGGCTCCAAGCGGCCGGTTCGTCGCCGCCTGGCGAAAGGGCCTGCTCGTGGGGCTCGACGTCTCGGAGCCCGACACGCTGCTCTGGCAGGTCGAGCGGCGGGGCATCGCCGACGCGCGCTGGTCCGAGGACGGGTTTCGCGTGACCTACCGCTCCGGGCGCGCGTTGCGCGTCGTCGACGGGAGCGGCAGCGACGATCGCCGGCTCGCGAGGGGCGTCGCGCCGGTCGCGCCCGCGTGGCGGCCCGGCGCCGAGCACGTGCTCGCCTTCGCCGACTCACGGGGGCGGGTGAGGGTGGTCGACGCCGACACGGGCGAGGGCATCTGGCGCGCCCCGGCCGGCGACGTCGTCGCGCTCGACTGGCTTTCGCCGGAGCGCCTCGCGGTGCTCACGGCCGCCGAGGTCTTCGTGCTCCAGCCGCCCGGCGCACGCGTCCACTCACAGGCGCTGGGCTCGGGTGTCGCGGGGACGGCTCTGGCTCGACGTCCAGGCGCCGACGAGCTCGCCTACGCTGTGTTCGACCGAGCGACGAGGACCTCCTCCGTGTTCCTCCTGGACCTCGCGACCGGGCAGTCGAGGCTGCTGTTCGCGGGCACGGGGCGGCTCGCGACGCTCGTGTGGGCGCCGGATGGAAGCCGCCTCCTCGTTCCCTGGCGCCAGGCCGGTCAGTGGCTGTTCTTCCCGTCCCGGAGGGGCGAGCTGGTGTCGCTCGCCGCCGCCGACGGCACGCTCGGCCCCGGAGCGTTTCCCCGCCCGACGGGTTGGTGCTGCGCGGCGGCCGTGCAGTGAGCATTCTGCGCGGCGACGAGCTGCGCCGGAGGGCCGTGCTCGGCCGGGAAGCCACGCACACCGCGTTCTGCAGCCGCGTGCTCGAGCAGCTCGAGAAGCGGTTCTCGCTGAGCCAGATGGTGCGCTACGTGGTCGCCCTGGAGAAGAAGAAGCACCCGAGCAAGGTCATCATCAAGAAGGCCACCGCCGCCTACACGGCCTGCGTCCTCTCCCGCGCCTGAGCGCCGAGGCGCGGCCGTCCAGGCGCCGGCCGCGGGCAAGGCGTTACGCGGCGTCTTCGAGCAAGACCTGCTGGCGCCCGCGGCGCCAGCGCACGACGGCGAGACGATGCCCGCGCTGGACGCCGCTCGCGGGGTCGAGGCGGAAGCCGCCGAAGAAGGTGGTCGTCGCCAGCCGGCGACCCGCCCCGACCGGGTCGTCCGGCTCGAGCTCCAGGCAGTGCGCCGCCACCAGCGCGGCGGCGTAGGCCTGCGCACCCACGAAGTCCGCGAGCTCGACGCGCTCCGGCCCGAGCTCCACCCGCGGCCGCAGCTCCGGATGCCACTGCGCGGATCCGAGGAACCCGTCGGCGTCTCCCGCGAGGAGCTCGGGGAACGCCGAGAGGGCGGGCGAGACTCCGCCGAGGATGGGACCGGGTCCGATGCGCCGGAACGTGGCGAGCTCCCACTCGAGCGGACCGCAGACGAGCATCGCGTCGGGGCGCTCGGACGGCCGGACGAGCTCGATTCCGAGGACGGCCGCCGAGCGCTCGAGCCCCTCGCGGGCGAGCGCCGGAAAGCGCCCGCGCGCGGTGGTCACCGCCACCCGCGCTCCCGGATGCAGCGCGGCCACCCCGCGTGCCAGCGCGACGAGGTAGCGGCTGGCCGGCGACGGAATCGAGACGACGCCGGGTCGCTCCTGGACGTCGTCTGCCGCCGCGCCGTGATTCCAGACCGCCCCCGTGACCGCTCGGGTCGAGTCGCTGCCGTAGGGGCCGAGCACGATCCGGCAGCGGCGTGTCAGCTCGTTGTGCGCGGCCGCCGCGCGAGCGGGATCGCTCCGGTCGTCCAGGAGGACCAGGCGGGCCCGGACGTCCCGCGCCCAGAGCTCGAGGGCCCTCCTGACCTGCGCGCCCTGAGTCGCGTACCGCCCGGTCAGGGGGACCGGCGCGCCGAGATCAGCCGTCGGCGCTTCCCGGAGCTCCTCGAGGACCTCGAACGCGCGGACGTCCACGAGGCGATGATACGGAGGCACCCTCGACGTGGCGGCCGGCATGCATCGGCGCCGGCGGCCGGCCCGGCGAGCACCGCCCGAGGCGATCGTGGCCGACGGGAGAACCGCCGGTCTACGTGCGGTGAAGGGGGCGGACGCGCCGGCGAAGGCGGATAGGCTCGGGTCGTGCTCATCGCCCAGCTGTCGGACATCCACGTCGGCGGGGGCCGGCATCAGCGCGACCTGCTGCTGTCGGCGATCGAGGAGGTCAACGCGGCCGAGGCCGACCTCGTCGTCGTCGCCGGGGACATCACCGACGACGGCTACGCCGACCAGTACCCGCTCGCGAGCGAGGAGCTCGGCAGGCTCTCGTGCTCGCGAGTCATTCTCGTCCCCGGCAACCACGATGCGCGCAACGTCGGCTACCTGCGCTTCGAGGACACCTTCGGCGCGCGGGACGCGCGCCTCCGTCTCGAGGTGGACGGGCTGCTCGTTGCGGTCGTCGCCGTCGACTCGTCGAAGCCCGACCTCGACGAGGGCGAGATCGGGCGCGAGCACTACGGGTGGATCCAGGAGGGATTCGCGGAGCCCGCGGACCTGCGCGTCTTCGTCTGCCACCACCACCTCATGCCGATCCCCGGCACGGGCAGGGAGCGGAACCAGGTGCTCGACGCGGGCGACGTCCTCGCCCTGCTCCGGCAGGCGGAGGTCGATCTCGTGCTCGCCGGGCACCGTCACGTGCCGTACGTGTGGCCGGTCGGCGGCATGCTCCTCGTCCACTCGGGAACCGTGGCCACGACGCGCACGCGCGGCTTTCCCGATCCTGCGTACAACCTCATCACGGTGGAGGGTGGGCGTGTCTCCGTCGAGCTGAGGGTTCCCGGGAGGGGCGGGCAGAGCCTTGGCGAGTACCCGCGAGACTGGCCCAGCGATCTCTCGGCGCGTCACGCGGACCCGTTCGTGCGCGCGCCAAGAAGCGACCCGCTCGCGAACGACTGAGGAAGAGGGCGGCGAATCGCCGGACGAGGCGCGGTCGTACGGGTACGGTGTCGTCACGAGGCGCCGGCCAGCCGGCGCGGAAAGGAGAGCGATGGGGCGGCCGGTCGTGCACTTCGAGATCGTCGGGAAGGACCCTGAGAAGCTGATGGGCTACTACGCCGGCCTGTTCGGCTGGGAGTTCGACGCCGACAACCCGATGAACTACGGGCTCGTAGCGCGCGAGGGCAACGTCAACGCCGACGGCATCGGGATCGGGGGCGGCGTCGGAGCGGGGCCGGAGGGCTACGCCGGCCACGTCACCTTCTACGTCGAGGTTCCCGACGTCGAGGCCGCGCTCGCCAAAGCCGAGAGCCTCGGCGGCTCGCGGATGATGGGGCCGGAGAAGGTCGTGGAGGGCGTCGAGATCGGGCTCTTCAACGATCCAGAGGGTCACCTCGTCGGTCTCGTCAAGTCCGAGTCCTAGCAGCTGGTCGAGGGCGCCGAGCCTGCCGTGCGAGCCGGCCCGACGAGGACGCCCCCTGGAGGTACCTCGGGGCGCCTCGAGACGAGCGAGCGACCTGAGGCGCCGGCCCTCGCAAGGTATTGTTGGCCACTCCCCCGAAGCGACCCTGCTGACCACGAGGCGAGGGCCGGCGCCGTGACCGTAGCAGCCGGTCGGCGGCGCCACGCGATTTCCCCAGGCTTCCCACAGGCCTCGGCCCGTTCTCCACACAAGTCCACAGCGCCGTCCACGCACCTGCGTCCAACCCGAGGCGCGCGGCCGGCTTGCGACTCGGGCAAGCACCGGCCGCTGTGAGGAAACCCTAACCCGATCCGGGCACCGCTCTCATGTCCGAGTCTCATACTGGGACGTATGGTTCTCGATGTTCAGGAAGCGATTGCACACGCGCGAGAGCTCGTCGACGCGGGTGATCACAAGGTCGCTGCGCAGTACCTGAGCGAGGCTCTCGAGGCGTGCACGAAGGAGAGCGAGGTCGCCGAGGTCAGGGCCGTCGCCGAGCAAGGGCTCGCGAGCGCAGGCTGGTTCGGCAAGCGCCGCTGGCAGGAGATCCTGCGAACCGCAGATGCTCGCCTGCCGGGGACGCAAGCAGTAGGGCTCTGACGCCGTCCTCGGCGCCAGGCGCCTCTCTCGCCGGACGGGCTCGCGGTCGCTCGACGGCTACCCGAGCTTGCCGACGATCCGACCCATCTCCTCGGCGTCGAAGGCGCGCATCGTCGTCGTCCGCACGCTGCCCTGCGATCCGAGGGCTAGCAGTGCGGCGGTGGCGCTCTCTTCATCGTCGGCATCGACGATGCTCACGAGGTCATACGGCCCGACCGTCCAGAGGATGGACTGGAAGCGAACCCCGAGCTTCCCCATCGCCTCCTCGGCTTCCTTCGCCCGGCTGAGGGTGTCCTTGAAGTTCCTGATTCCCTGGTCGGTCCAGTTGATGAGCGTGACGTACGTCGGCATAGTCGCTCCTCTCTCGCTAGGACGAGCCGATCTAACCTCATCCCGAGGCGGTCTGCAACGCTACACGACTTCGTCGTGGTTGAGGCTGGAAAGTGCGGCGTCGCGGGAGGGCGGGTTTCAGGCGCAACGTTGGCGGCGGAGCCGGTGGGGAGGATCGCGAGTCCGAGCGGCCCGGCGACGACGACGACGCAGATGGCGAGCACGTCCAGCACCAGGAGGAGGTCCCGCGTGTACGAGACGAGCAGGTCGCGCAGCGGGGTCATGTGATCACGACTGAGCGTCGCCGGGCGTGTTCCTCGGAAGTGAGGGCACCCTTCGTGAGGTCGGCGGCGACCGGCGTCGCCGATCTGTTCCGAGCCTCCGAGAGCAAGCGCGTAATCAGGCGTTGCTGCTAGCGGGAAGTGCAGAAGTCCCGATAGCCAGACCCTCAGGTGGCGGCTGACCTCGATGACAGCGAATCGGGGACAGGCGATCCTGGAACCGATGAGCTACGGAATCCTCACGGCGATCGCGAGCGTTCACGGGAGCAACGGCGCGGCCGCCGTCCGCTTCTCGCTCGAGCGAGAGCCCCAGCGTGGGGCGGCCTGATGCTCCGGCGACCGGTCCGCCACCGCCGACTGGGAGCGAGCGGCCCGGGGATCCTCTCGGAGTCCGCCGCGTTTCGCATCGCGGCGGCCATGGCGCTGCTCGCCGCGGTCTCCTACGGCGTCGCTCGCGTCTCGGAGCCTGCCGCGGGGCTTGCCCTCGGTCTCGGGATCCTCGGGGCGACGCCGCTGGCGGCTGCCGCGATCATCTGGCGGCGGCACGGGATGAAGGTCGCCGGAGAGTCGCCGGCGCTCCTGGCCGTTTCCCTGGTACTGGTGGAGATCGGCGCGATCGTCGCGATCACCACCGTCTTCGACCACCGCCTGCCGGGAGTCGCGTGGGCGGGATTCGCTGTTGTCGCCTTCGTGGCCGTGGCGCTCGTCGCCGGCGTGCTGGCCATGGCCGTCCGTGACGACGAGGAACGCCATGAGCAGGCGTTCCGGGAGCGAGCCGTCGGTGGCGACGACCGCCACCGGGTGGTGCTCGTTGCCGACGCCGTCCCCGCTCCCGAGGCCGTTCGGCGCCTCGGCGTGACCGTGCGAAGCACAGACGGCGAGATGGTCGTCGTCGTCCCGGCGCTCAACTCGCCGATTCGCCACTGGACATCGGACGAGGACCGTGCACGGGCTCGGGCGGAGAGCGTGCTCGACGCCGTTCTCGGTGAGCTCCGGGCGGCCGGCGTCGACGCCAATGGGCGGGTCGGACCGGACGATCCGCTCGAGGCGATCGACGACGTCCTGCGCGTGTTCCCAGCGAACGAGATTCTCCTCGCGACCTCATCTCCTGGAGAGCGAAACTGGAGCGAGCAACGGTTGGTCGAGCGTGCTCGCACCGCGTACGCGCTCCCGATCGCGCAGCTGCCGACCGCCTGACCGGCAAGGAAGAACCGACATGGTGATCCTCCGTCTACACCGCGCTCGTCCGGCGTGGGTGCTCACCCTTCTGGCCGTCGACATCGTTCGCTGAGCGCGCGGCTGCCTGGAGAGGCTCCTCACTCGGGTCGGCAGGAATCTCGACGATGAGGGTCGTGCCGCCGCCGATGGGGCTGTCGACGGTGATTCGCCCTCCCACCGCTTCGACCCGGTCACGCAGCCCGATCAGGCCAGAGCCGCGGTCCGGGTCGGCCCCGCCGATGCCGTCGTCGCGAATGGAGAGGCGGAGCACATTTGCCTCGATCGCGACGTTCACGTCGACCTGCGACGCGTTCGCGTGCTTCGCCGCGTTGGCGAGGGCCTCTGAGACGACGAAGTACGCCGCGATCTCCGTTCGCTCCCGGAGGCGCCCGACATCGTCGAGATCCAGCGCGACGGGCACCGGCGATCGTCGGGCGAGCGTCCTCAGCGCCGGGACGAGCCCGCCCTCGGAGAGGATCGCCGGATGCAGCCCGCGGGAGAGCTCCCGCAGCTCCTCGAGGACCTCGTCCACCTGCGATCCGGCCCGCTCGAGATCCCGGCGCACTCCGGGAAGCTCCTCGGGAACGGCAGCCGTGACGCCACGCAGCCGCAGCGCCAGCCCGACGAGCCGCTGCTGCGCGCCGTCGTGCAGATCTCGCTCGATGCGACGGCGGCTCTCGTCGGCCGCCGCGACGACGCGGGCCCTCGACGCCGCGAGCTGGGCGCGGCTCTCGGCGTTCGCGATCGCCATCGCGGAGAGCTCCGTGAAGTCTGCGAGCCGCTGCTCGATGTCGTGCGGAAGCGACTCCCGCGAGGAGACGCGTATCGCACCCCAGGTACGGCCCTCGACGACGATCGGGGTCGCGACCGAGGAACGGACTCCCTCTAGCCGTACGTCGTCGGGCAGATTCGCCCGCGCTGGTTCGTCGAGGTCGACGCGGGCGCTGCTCCCCGTTTGCCGGACGCGCCCGATCGGGAAGCGGGGGTCCACGGTGAAGTGCGCTCCCGGCGCGAGCCCGACGCCGTGGACCGCCAACACTGTCGCCGTTCCGTCGGGGTGGAATGTCACGACGGTCGAGATATCGGCGCCCAAGAGCTGGCCGACCTCCTCTGCCATGGCTGCGAAGACGACGTCGGGGGCCGTCCCGCGCGCAACGAGCGTCGCCACGCGCCGAAGCGCCGCCTGCTCTGCAGCGCGTTCAGCCAGCTCGTCGCGACTCGCTTCCAGCGACCCCGCCATGGCGTTGAACGAGCGCTCGAGGACGCCGATCTCACCAACGCCTGTCGTGGGCACGCGTGCGGCGAGGTCGCCCTGCGCAATCCGATCGGCCATGGTCGCGGCGTGGCGGATCGGCGCGACGATCACCCGCATGAGGTAGACGGCGAAGAGAACGAGGAGCGCGACACACCCGGCGAGCGCGACGGCACCGGCGATCAGCGCCCAGCGGGAGGCTGAATCGGCCCGTTCCTGGCGAGCCGTGATCGCAGCGCGTTGGCTCGCTGTGACGGCGCTCATCTGCGTACGGAGCTCGTCGAGTCGCGCCTTGCCCTCGGCGGTCACGGCGACGCTTCGAGCGGAGGCGTCGCCTCGCCGCACAGCCTCCACGAGGGGAGTCCCGTAGTCGCGGATGTAGGAGGTGATGGATGCGGCGATTGCCCGGACACGGGACGCGAGGGCGGGATCGCCCTCGAGGACGCCCTCGAGCTGGCTGATCTCTCCCGGCAGCGCTCGGCGGGCCTCGTTCCACGGCTCGAGGAACCGTTCCTCCTCGGTGATCACGAAGCCGCGAAGCCCCGTCTCGAGGTCGAGGACGAGCTTCTCGACCACATCGAGCGCTATCAGCTCCTGGCGCGCGTCGCGAGCGAGTCTGCCCGCGTCTCGAAGATCGACGATCGAATAGATCAGGAAGGCAAAAGCCGCCGCGACGATCACCGTGAGGGCCGTGGTGGCGAGCACGAGCCGTCCCCGTATCCCGCCGACCAGGCGGGTCCTCGCACCGCGCGCACCGCTGACCGGCCGCTCGCCCCTGACCGGCCGCTCGCCCACATCCACCAGCAAGAGGCTACCCCAAAAGGAGGCCCAGAACGCTCAGCGTTCGAGGACCCGGCGGATCGCCTCCGCCGAGAGCTCGGATTTCGGGACGAATCCCGCCGCCGGGCACTGCGCGATGAGCTCCGCGAAGTCCTCCTCGGCGCGCGTCGAGATGAGGATCACCTTCCCGGGTGCGGAGTCGGCGTGGAGCGCACGCGCAACGTCGAACCCGCTCTCCTCGCCGAGCACGATGTCGAGGAGAACGACGTCAGGTCGAAGCTCTCGCACCTGCCGGATCGTCTCAGAGCCCGACGACGCCACTCCAACCACGTCGAGCCCTTCTTGCCGAAGGAGCTCGCAGGCGACCTCGAGGAATGAGGCGCTGTCGTCGATGATCACACACCGTATCGGCATAGCCGGAGCATCGCACGCGCGGCGCCCAACCCGCATTGCAGCTAGCAGTAATCTGAGAGGCCCGCTTGTGGTGAACTTCGGCTCGCGCGCAGGATCGCGCTCGAGCGTTCGTATGTCTTCCCCGCCAGCCCTGCTTGTAGCCTCCCACGGGCCACAATCGGGCCCCCCCGCCAGCAGGAGGCTGAGCGGAGCGCATCTCGCCTCGGCGGCCCGCCGGCGCGCAGCCTCAGACCGAGTCGAGGTAGGTCACCACAGCGAGCACGCGGCGATGGTCGTCTTCGCCCCCGGCGATGCGCAGCTTGCCGAGGATGCTCTTGACGTGCTTCTCGACCGTGCCTTCGGTGACCCAGAGCCGCTTCGCGATGCCGGCGTTGGAGCGGCCTTCGGCCATGAGCCCGAGCACCTCCCGTTCTCGCTCGGTGAGGACGTCGAGGGCATCCTCTCGCCGCCGCTTTCCCACGAGCTCCTGAACGAGCGAGGGATCGACCACCGAGCCGCCTGCTGCGACGCGCTCTGCCGCCTCGATGAAGTCTTCCGCAGCGTTGACGCGACTCTTGAGGAGGTAGCCGACGCCGGTCCCCGCCGCGAGCAGCTCGAGCGCGTGCTCGACGTCGACGTGGGCCGAGAGCAGAAGCACCCCTGTGTCCGGGAGCTCTTCTCTGATTGTCTGCGCGGCCTCGAGACCTTCGAGCGTGAAGCTCGGCGGCATGCGGATGTCGACGATCGCGAGAGCCGGATGGCTCGAGCGCACCGCGGCGAGCAGCTCCCGTGCATCGCCCGCCTGTCCCACGACGTCGAACCCGCTCGTCCGGAGAAGGCTGGCCAGCCCTTCTCGCAGCAGAACGTCGTCCTCGGCTAATACGACCGAGCCTTCGGCCATGCCAATCATTATCGCGCCTCGCGGGCGAGCGGGAACGTGCCGCTGAGATCATCCTCGTACGAGTTCGTGCTGGCTACTCGGACCGTCCAGCCCCGCGGCCGCGTAGGCTTCGTCGGCCTCCATCGTCTCGTGAACGAGCAGGGCGTGCGCGAGCGCGTCCAGGTGGGCGCGATTCGTCGTCAGGAGCTCGGTCACCCCGACATGGAGGTCTTCGACGAGACCGTGAACCTCGTCATCGACAAGCTCGCGCGTCCGCTCGGATGCCGGTGTGACTCCAGGCATGAGCGGCACCTCGCCGTCGGCGGGCAGGACCGCGATCGGGCCGATGACCGAGCTCATGCCCCACCGGCCGACCATCAGCCGCGCGAGCTGGGTGAGCTGACGGAGGTCGGATTCAGCGCCGCTGGTGACGTCCCCGTAGACGATCTCCTCTGCGACCCGTCCGCCCAGCGCGACCTTGATCGTGGCGAGCAGCGCGCTGTGGCTCTGGCTCACGCGGTCGTCCTCTGGTGCGGAGAGCGTCGCGCCGAG
>CAZCIJ010000023.1:0-19977 GCA_964498265.1 uncultured Gaiellales bacterium
GGGCCCCGGCGCGCCGGACGCGCGAGCGGGCGGCGGCGCGCCCGCGCCTGAGGCGCGGGGTCGTGTGGATCGCCGTCGTGGCTGCGCTCCTCGCGGGCATCGTCGCCCTGCAGGTGTCCGTGCTCGAGTTGCGCATGGAGCGGGGCCGCCTCCAGTCGGACGTCGTCGAGATCCAGCGGAGAATGCCCGCATCGAGTCCGAGATCTCGGCGGCCGCGTCCGTGAGCCGCGTCCAGGGCGCCGCGCGAGGCCGGCTCGGCCTGGTGGCGCCGACCGAGACCACGTACGTCGATCTGCCTGCGCCTCGGCGGTGACCCGTGGCCGAGCGGCTCGCCGACCGGCGAATCAGGCTCCTCGTGGTGATCTTCGGCCTCCTGTTCGCGCTCGCCCTCGCCCGCAGCGCGTGGCTGCAAGCCGTTCGCGCCCCGGAGCTCGACCGCGCCGCGATCGACCAGCAGCGCGAGACGCATGACCTTCCGGCACACCGAGGGACGATCTACGACCGCATGGGTGTCGAGCTCGCGATCGGCGAGGAAGCGACGACCGTCTACGCGAACCCGCGTGAGGTCACGCAGCCGCGCCGGGTGGCGGACATCGTCGCGCGCGACCTGGGTCTCGACGAGCACGCCGTGCTCACCGCGCTCACGGATCGCTCGAAGGGCTTCGTCTACCTGGCGCGCAAGGCCGACCCGGCCAAGGCGCAGGCGCTCGAGGCGCGGAGACTTCCGGGCATCGGGTTCTACCTGGAGGAACGGCGCGTCTACCCGCAGCGCAAGGTCGGGGCGGCCGTGGTCGGCTATGCCGGGACCGACAACCGGGGGCTCGCCGGGGTGGAGCTCGCCTACGAGCGCGCCCTTCGAGGCTCGGACGGTCGCGAGACGCTCGTCAGGGACCCCTTCGGCCGCATGCTCGACGTCGTGGAAGAGAAGCCCGTGCGCGACGGCGAAGATCTCTACCTGACGATCGACCACCGTCTGCAGGCGCAGGTGGAGCGCGTGCTTCGCAAGACCAGAGCGGAGTGGGGGGCGAAGGGGGCGACCGCCATCGTTCTCGACCCGCGAACCGGCCAGCTGCTCGCCCTCGCGCAGGAGCCGGGCTTCGACGCGAACGAGTTCGCGGACGCCGGCCCGGAGCGGGTCCGCCTCCGCGCCATCACGGATACGTACGAGCCCGGCTCGACCTTCAAGATCGTGACCGTCGCGGGCGCGCTCGAGGAGGAGCTCGTGGGACCGTCGACCCGCTTCTACCTCGAGGACAGCATCCAGATCGCCGATCGCGTCATCCACGAGCTCGACCCCCGCGGCCCGGCCTCGCTGAGCGTGACGCAGATCCTCGAGCGCTCCTCGAACGTTGGCGTGGTCACCCTCGCGCTGAAGCTCGGCAAGCGTCGTCTCGCAAGCTGGATCGATCGCTTCGGCTTCGGAGCCCGGGCCGGCATCGACTTCCCGGGCGAGAGCCGGGGAATCGTCTTGCCCCGGCGCGAATGGACCGGCTCGACCATCGGCACGGTCCCGATCGGCCTGGGAATCGCGGTCACCCCGCTCCAGATGGCCGCGGCCTACGCCGCGCTCGCCAACGGCGGCGTTCTCGTCGAGCCGCACCTCGTGGCGCGGGTCGGGGGACGCGAGGCGGCGGAGCCCTCGACGCGGAGGATCGTCTCCACCCCCACGGCGGGCCGCCTGCTGACGATGATGCAGGGCGTCGTCTCGGAGGGCACGGGGACGAAGGCGCAGGTGCCCGGCTACACCGTCGCAGGCAAGACCGGAACCGCAGCCAAGCAGGACCCGGGCGGCGGCTACTCCGACACGCGCTACGTGGCCTCGTTCGTCGGCGCCGTGCCGGCGACCTCGCCGAGGCTCGTCATTCTCGTGGCCGTGGACGAGCCGAAGGGGGACATCTTCGGAGGCACCGTGGCGGCTCCCGCCTTCGCCGAGATCGCTGCGCTGTCCCTCCAGTACCTCGACGTCCCGCCCGATGCGCCGACGGACGGCGCTCGGTGATCGAAACGGCCTGGCAAGCCGGGGCCTCCCGCTCGCCTCCTCCCAGCTCGAGCGTATCGTCGAAGAGCGCGCGCGTGTGTGTCGCATGACCAAGAACTGCGAGCAAAACAGCACCTTTTGTCGACCGCTTCGGAGCCTCGCCAGATGGTCCCGTTGGTAGAATCCCGCCCCATCGAGCTCGAGACCCTGAGGCTGGCAGTCGGCGCGACGCGCGTGGGGCCCGGTGCGCCGATCGACGTCGACGATCTCGCCTACGACTCACGAGACGTCCGGCCGGGCAGCCTCTTCTTCTGCGTCTCCGGCCTGGATCGTGACGGACACGCGTTCGCGACCGAGGCGCTCTCGAGGGGCGCGACGGCCCTCGTCGTGGAGCGCCGGCTCGAGCTGCCCGTCCCGCAGCTCGTCGTCTCCGACGCGCGGGCCGCGATGGGGCCGATCGCCGACGCGTTCTTCGACCGTCCCACGCGTGAGCTCGCCGTCGCAGCGGTCACCGGGACCAACGGGAAGACGACGACGGCGTTCCTGCTCTTCGCGGCTCTCGCCGCCGCCGGGCGGCGTCCGGGACTCCTCGGCACCATCGAGTGCAGGATCGGCGGAGAGCGCCGACCAGCGACGCGGACGACCCCGGAGGCAATCGATCTTCAACGGACGTTCCGCGAGATGCTCGACGCGGGCGACCGGAGCTGCGCGATGGAAGCGACCTCCCACGGCTCGACCCTCCACCGGGTCGACGGTACTCGCTTCGCAGCGCTCGTGTTCACGAACCTCTCCCAGGACCACCTCGACTTCCACGCCTCGATGGAGGAGTACTTCCAGGCGAAGCGGCGCCTGTTCGTCGAGCCCGGCCCGGACGGCGAGCGTCCGCCCGCCGCGGTCAACGTCGGAAACGACTACGGCCAGCGGCTGGCGGCCGAGCTCTGCGCCGGTGACGGGCGCGTGCTGACGTTCGGCCTCGCGCCCGGCGCCGACGTCCGCCCGGAGCGCCTCGACGTGGCGCGGACGGGCACGCGCCTGCGGGTGGACGGTCTCGAGCTGCGCACTCGCCTCCGCGGGCGCTTCAACGTCGAGAACGTCCTGGCCGCGGTCGCCGCAGGGAGGCTCCTCGGGCTCTCCGACGAGGGGATCGTGCGCGGGATCCGGCACGTCTCCACCGTTCCGGGACGCTTCGAGACGATCGACGAGGGGCAGCCGTTCGGCGTCGTCGTCGACTACTCCCACAAGCCCGGGGCGCTCGAGGCGGTGCTGGCGACAGCCCGGGAGCTCGGCTCCGGCCGGCTCATCTGCGTCTTCGGCTGCGGGGGCGAGCGCGATCGCGGCAAGCGACCGCTGATGGGGGCCGTCGCGCGCGCGAACGCCGATCTCGTCATCGTCACGTCGGACAATCCGCGCGGCGAGGACCCGCTCGCCATCATCGCCGAGATCGTCGAGGGCGCCGGGGGCGGCCCGGCGGTCGAGGTGGAGCCCGACCGGCGGCTCGCGATCCGCCGCGCGATCTCGCTCGCCGAAGCCGGCGACACCGTCGTGATCGCCGGCAAGGGGCACGAGCTCGGTCAGTCTTTCGCCGACGGCACACGGCCGTTCTCGGACGTCGAGGAAGCTCGGGACGCCTTACGCCGACTGGCCGCGGAGACCGCCGCGTGAGCGACGCCGCAGGCGAGGCCGGACGATCGCTCGTCGTGTCCGATCGACGGTCCCGGAGGAGCAGCGCGTGATCGCCCTGGCGCTCGAGGAGGTGGCCGCGCTGTGCCCGGGACGTCTCGAGGCCGCCCCGGGAAGCGATCGCGTGACGGGTCTGGAGATCGACTCGCGCCGCATCGAGCCGGGCGACCTGTTCGTCGCGATCCGCGGCGGCGTCGACTTCATGGGCGACGCCCTCGACCGGGGAGCCGCCGCCGCGCTCCGGCCGGACGAGCCGTTCCAGGCGATGGCAGCGCTCGGGCGAGCCGTCCGGGACCGCTCTCTCGCGCGCGTCGTCGCGATCACGGGCGCGACCGGGAAGACGTCCACGAAGGACATCCTCGCCGCCCTGTGCCGGCCGCATCTCCGCACGGTCGCGGCCGAGCAGAGCCACAACAACGAGATCGGCCTGCCGCTCACGCTGACGCGCGTCACGCCCGAGACCGAGGTCGTGATCTGCGAGATGGGGACGCGCGGCCTCGGGCAGGTCGCCGAGCTGTGTGCGATCGCTCGGCCCCACCTCGCCGTCGTGGCTCAGATCGGCCCGGCACACCTCGAGCTGTTCGGCACCGTCGAGCGGGTCGCGCAGGCCGAGGCCGAGGTCGTGGCCTCGCTCCCGCCCGGCGGCACCGTCGTCGTCCCCGCGGGCGAGCCGCTCCTCGACCCCCATCTCGACCGCGACGACGTGCGCGTCGTCAGCTACGGCGACGGCGGCGACGTCACCCTGCGCTCCTTCCGCGCCGACGATCACGCCCACCTCGAGGTCGGAGCCTTCGGCGAGGTCCTCGAGCTCGACTTCAACTTCCGCTCGCGACACAACGCGACGAACGCGCTCGCCGCTCTGGCCGCCTACCGCGCTCTCGGGCTGCCCCTCGAGGGTGCGCAGCGCGGGACCCTCTCCGTCTCCCTCTCCCGCTGGCGCGAGGAGGAGCATCCGCTCCCGGGCGGCGGCGCTCTCATCAACGACTGCTACAACGCGAACCCCGTCTCGATGGCGGCGGCCCTGGAGCACCTGGCCGAGCGTGCGCGCGGTCGCCGGCGGGTGGCCATCCTCGGCGAGATGTCCGAGCTGGGGCCCGACGCCCCCGCATACCACGGGGAGGTCGGCGGCGTCGCCGGGCGCGCCGGGGTCGAGGTGCTCCTCGCCGTCGGCCCGCTGGCGCGCGGCTACCTGGAGGGCGCGGGCGCGGTGAGCACGCGGCGCTGGGTCGAGACGCCCGAGGCGGCCGTCGCGCTCGTCCGCGCGCTCGTGCGCCCGGGCGACTGCGTGCTCGTCAAGGGCTCCCGAGCCGCCGGGCTCGAGGCTGTCGCCGACGCCGTCGCCGCCGTCCCGGCCGCGTAGGGGACCGCGTGGTCGAGGTTCTCCTCGCGGGCATCCTCGCGATGGTCATCTCGATCGTCGCGGGGCCGAAGTTCATCGAGTTCCTGCGGCAGAACGAGTTCGGCCAGCAGATTCGCGAGGAAGGGCCGGAAGGGCACTTCGCCAAGCAGGGAACGCCCACCATGGGGGGCTTGCTGATCATGGCCTCGATGGCGGTGCCCTTCCTGGTCTTCTCCGACCGCTCGCTCGAGGCGCTGACGGTCTTCTTCGTCACGCTCGCCTGCGCCGCGATCGGCTTCGCGGACGACTGGATGAAGCTCACGCGGCGCCGCTCCCTCGGGCTCCGCGGCCGCTGGAAGCTCGTCCTCCTGGCGCTCATCACGGTCTTCGTCGGGCTCGTCGCGCACGACCAAGGCTACGGGACCGACGTCTACATCCCGCTCGTGGACGTCGACGTGCCGCTGTCCTACGGCTGGTACGTCCTCCTCTTCGTCATGATCGCGGGAGCGGCGAACGGCGTGAACCTCACCGACGGCATCGACGGCCTCGCGGCGGGCACGGTCACGATCTCGCTCTTCACCTACACGGCGATGGGGGTGGTCGCATGGATCGTCGGCGGAGGCGCAACCGGCGGCGACCAGGCCTATCTCGACCTCGCGATCCTCGGCGCCAGCCTGATCGGGGCCTCGATCGGCTTCCTCTGGTACAACGCCTTCCCGGCTCAGGTCTTCATGGGCGACACGGGAGCGATGGGCCTCGGCGGGGCGCTCGCGGGGTTCGCCATCTTCACGGGCACCGAGATCCTCCTGCTGCTCATCGGCGGGATCTACGTCATCGAGGCGCTCTCGGTGATCCTCCAGGTCGTCAGCTTCCGCCGGACGGGCAGGCGGATCTTCCTGATGGCGCCAATCCACCATCACTTCGAGATGAAGGCGTGGTCGGAGACGCGCATCATGGTGCGCTTCTGGATCGTCGGCCTGATCCTGTGCGCCTGTGCGTTCGTGCTCTACTACCGCTACTTCTCGGGATTTGCTCCCTAGGCGCGCTCTCGTGCTCGGGCTGGCGCGCTCCGGCGAGGCTGCGGCGCTCGCGCTCTCCCGCCGGGGTGTGAGCGTCGTCGGCGTCGACCGCGACGCCGGCATCGACGCGGGCAGGCTTCGGCGTGCGGGCGTCGAAGTGCACCTGGGCGCGGACGACGACAGCGCGCTGCTCGAAGGCGTGGAGCTCCTCGTGAAAAGCCCCGGTGTCCCGAGCGAGGCCGCCCTCGTCGGCGCCGCGCGCGCCCGCCGGGTTCCCGTGTGGAGCGAGATCGAGCTCGGCGTCCGCGTCGTCGGACAGCCGGCCGTCGGCATCACGGGGACGAACGGAAAGACGACGACGTGCGAGCTCGTCGGCGCCATCCTGCGCGCCGCCGGCGGACGGGCCGCCGTCTGCGGCAACGTCGGCCGCCCGCTCTGCGCCGTCGACGGCGTCCTCGAGCCCGCGACGGCGATCGTGTGCGAGCTCTCGAGCTTCCAGCTCGAGGACGCCGAGACGCTGCGTCCGGACGTCGCGGTGCTGCTCAACCTCACGCCCGATCACCTCGATCGGCACCACACCTTCGAGGCCTACCGGGACGTCAAGCTCCGCGTCTTCGAGAACCAGACCGAGCGCGAGGCCGCCGTCCTTCCGCGCGGCTTCGGCCCGGTTCCGGGCCGGGGGCGCAGGATCGAGTTCTCTCGAGAGGACGCGCTCCCCGCCGAGCCGCGCATTCCCGGGCCGCATAATCGCGAGAACGCGGCTGCGGCCGTCGCCGCGGCTCGTCGACTCGGGATCGAGGATGCGGTGATAGGAAACGTGCTGCGCACGTTCCCAGGCGTCGCCCACCGGCTCGAGCAGGTGCGTGAGCTCCACGGCGTCCGCTACGTCAACGACTCCAAGGCGACGAACCCGGAGTCGGCGACGGTCGCGCTGCGCTCGTTCCCTCCGGGGCTGCGGGTCATCCTCGGCGGCAGTCGCAAGAGCACGCCGTATACGGGCCTCGCGCGTGCCGCGCGCGAGGCCCGAGTCGCCTGCGCCTACCTCATCGGAGAGACCGCCGAGGAGATCGGGCGGGCGCTGTCGGCCGAGGGCGTGCCGTCTCGTCGCTGCGGGGACCTCGAGACCGCCGTCGCCGCCGCCTCCGCGGACGCGCGCCCCGGCGAGATCGTTCTGCTCTCCCCGGCGTGCGCCAGCTTCGACCAGTTCCGCGACTTCGAGGACCGGGGCGAGCGCTTCCGCGCCCTCGTGCGCGCGCTGTGAGCGGGGCGGCCGCCCACCCGGCGCGGGCCAGGGCTCGCAGCCGACCCGAGAAGCCGCTCCAGCTCGAGTACGTCATCCTCGTCCTCGTCACGCTCGCGCTCGTCGCCTTCGGCCTCGTGATGGTGTACAGCGCGAGCTCGGCGCGGGCCGCGGTCGGCGCCGCCGATCCCATCCACCTGCTCAAGCGCCAGGCGATCTACGCGCTCGTCGGCATCGCCCTCTTCATGCTGCTCTCCCGGCTCGACTACCGGGAGCTGCGCAAGGCGGCAGGCCCCCTGCTCGCCCTGAGCCTGTTCCTGCTCGTCGCCGTCCTGCTCGTGGGGACGACCGTGAACGGCGCCCGCCGCTGGCTCACCGTCGGGCCCGTCTCCGTGCAGCCGTCCGAGCTCGCCAAGCTCGGGCTCGCCGTCTGGGTCGCGGCCTTCCTCGTCCGCCGCGGGCCCCCGAGGACGTTCGGCCAGCTGATGCGGCCCATCGGGCTCGTGACCGGTCTGGCCGCGCTGCTCGTCCTGCTCGAGCCGGACCTCGGGACCGCGATCTCGTTCGCCATCATCGTGGGCACGGCGCTGCTCGTGTCCGCGACCCCCCTGCGGCCGATGGGAGCCGCCGCCGGCGTCCTGGTCGGGATCGTGCTGCTCGCCTCGTGGCTCGAGCCCTACCGGCGCTCCCGCCTGCTCAGCTTCCTCAACCCCTGGGACGACGCCGAGGGCGCCGGCTTCCAGTCCGTGCAGGCCATGATCGCCCTGGGCTCGGGCGGAATCTTCGGCGTCGGGCTCGGCGAGAGCGTTCAGAAGGTCTACTACCTGCCCGAGTCGTCGACGGACATGATCTTCGCGATCATCGGGGAGGAGCTCGGCCTCGTGGGCTCGGCCGCCGTCGTGCTGGCCTTCGCGCTCTTCGGGTACGCGGGCTTCTCGATCGCGCTGCGCACGGCGGATCCCTTCGGGAAGCGGCTCGCAGCCTCGCTGACCGCGCTCGTCTGCGGTCAGGCAGCGGTCAACCTCGGCGCGGTGCTTGGCCTCGCGCCCCTGACCGGCATTCCGCTGCCCTTCGTCTCCTACGGCGGCTCGAGCCTCGTCGTCTGCCTCGCGGCGGTTGGCATCCTCCTTACGATCGCGAGGGACAGTGGAGCAGCCGCGTCACGACGTTCGGTGCCTGATCGCCGCCGGAGGGACGGCCGGCCACGTCCTGCCCGCGCTCGCGATCGCGGACGCGCTCAGGGAGCGCGGCGCCGCCGTGAGCTTCGCCGGCCCGCCTGACCGCGGCGAGGCCGACCTCGTCGCCGCGGGCGGCTACGAGTTCGACGCCTTCGGCGCGGCGGGCATCCCGCGCTCGCTCACCGTCGGCGCGATCCGGGCGCTGATCTCGGGAGTGCAGAGCGTGCGCGACGCCGGCAGGGTCATCGCCCGACGCTCTCCGGACGTGGTCCTGGGCGCAGGCGGCTACGTCGGCGGGCCGGCCGTGGTCGCCGCCGCGCTCCGGCGCATCCCGAGCGCGCTGACCGAGGCCGACGCGCACCTCGGCCTCGCCAACCGGCTGGCGGCCCCGTTCGCCCAACGCGTCTATCTGGCCTTTCCGCTCGGAGAGCGGAAAGGCAAGGACCGCGTCGTCGGCCGGCCGATCCCGCGCCGCTCCCGTACCGACGAGATCGATCCGCTGGAGGCGAGACGGCGCTTCGGCCTTCCCGCGCAGGGGCCGGTCGTGCTTGTCTGCGGCGGCAGCCTGGGAGCGCTCGCGCTGAACGAGGCGGCGGTCGAGGCCTGGAGCGCCCGAGGCCCGGCCGTGCTCCACCTTACGGGCGAGCGCGACTACGGCCTCGTCGCCGGGAGGGTCGCGCGCCCGGGCTATGTCGTCCTGGCCTTCACCGATGCCTTCGGAGCGGCGCTCGCCGCGGCCGACCTGGTCGTCTCGCGCGCCGGTGGGGTCGTGTGGGAGTTCGCCGCCGCCGGGTGCCCGGCCCTGCTTGTCCCCTATCCACACGCGACGGCCGACCACCAGAGGAAGAACGCGCGGTACTTCGCCCGCGGCGGCGGCGTCGTGCTCGTACCCCAGGAGGAGCTCGACCTCGGCCGCCAAGTCGACGAGCTGCTCGGCGATCCGTCCCGGCTTGCCGCCATGGGCGAGGCCATGCGCGGCCTCGCGCGGCCCGAGGCCGCAGCCGTCATCGCGGAGGAGCTGCTCGGGCTCGCGTCGAGGAGCGCCGCTTGAGGCCCCTGTCCGGGCGGCGGCTCTGGTTCGTCGGCATCGGCGGCACGGGCATGAGCGCCCTCGCCGCCGTCTGCAAGGCGTGGGGAGCCGAGGTCGCCGGCTCCGACCGGGAGGCGAGCGCGTACACCCGCCGCCTGGAGGAGCTCGGGGTCGAGGTGGTGGTCGGGCACGCGGCCGGCAACCTCCGTCCCGGCTGGGAGGTCGTCGTCTCCTCGGCCATCCTGCCGGGCAACCCGGAGCTCGTGCCGGGCGCCCGCCGGCGCGGGGAGCTGCTCGCCGAGCTCGTCGCCCTGCGGCCGTCCATCGTCGTCGCGGGGGCGCACGGCAAGACCACGACGACGGCGATGATCGCGTTCGCGCTGCAGCGGCTCGGGCTCGATCCGGCCTTCCTGATCGGCGGCGTCGTGCCGCAGCTCGGGGGGAACGCCGCGGCCGGCGAGGGATGGCTCGTCGCCGAGGGCGACGAGTCGGACCGCTCGCTGGCGCTCCTGCGGCCGCGGATCGCGGTGCTGACCAACGTCGACTACGACCACCACGTCTCGTACGCCTCGCGCGCTGAGGTCGAGCGCTTCTTCGACGGCTGGCTCGCCTCGCTCGGGCCCGGGTCGGTGGCCATTCGCGGCGACGAGCTCGAGCCCGCGCCCGACCTCGTCCTCGGCGTTCCAGGAGAGCACAACCGCCGCAACGCCGCGTGCGCGCTCGCCGCCCTTCAGGCCGCCGGGATCGACCGCGGCCGGGCCGTCGGCGCCCTCGCCGAGTATCGGGGGGCCACCCGGCGATTCGAGCTCCGCGGGGAGGCGGCCGGCGTGCGCGTCTACGACGACTACGGCCACCATCCGGCCGAGATCGCCGCCGCGCTCGCGAACGCGCGCGCAGCGGCGGGGAGCGGACGGGTGCTCGCCGTGCTGCAGCCACACCTCTACTCGCGCACGCTGTTCCTGCACCACGATCTGGCCGAGGCGCTGCGCGCGGCCGACGTCGCGCTCGTCACCGAAGTGTGCGCCGCGCGGGAGGAGCCGGTCCCCGGCGTCGGCGGGAGGCTCGTGCTCGACCGGCTCGCCGAGCTGCGGCCGGGCATGCCCGTCGCGTGGGCGCCCGGCTTCGACGACGTCGCGGCCGTGGTGCGCGACCGGGCTCGATCGGGGGACCTCGTCATCACGCTCGGCTGCGGGGACATCTACCGCGCGGTCCCCGGCATCCTGGAGCGTCTCCGCGCCGCCGCATGAAGCTGGACGAGGACGTCGACCTCTCGCGGTACACGACCCTTGGAACGGGGGGGCGTGCCCGCTGGTTCGCCGTGCCGGGAACGGTGGACGAGCTCGTCGAGCTCCTCGGCTTCGCCGCCCGTGAGCGGATGCCCGCCGCCGCCATCGGGCTGGGATCGAACCTCCTCGTCGCCGACGACGGCTTCGACGGGCTCGCGCTCAAGCTGGGGGGAGCGCTCGCCGCCGTGGAGACCCACGACGCCCGCATGGTCGCGGGCGGCGGCGCGACGCTCGCGGTCTGCCTCCACCGGGCGCGGGCCGCCGGCCTCGGAGGTCTCGAGTTCGCCTGCGCGATCCCCGGGACGGTCGGTGGGGCCGTGTGGATGAACGCGGGGGCCTACGGCAGCGACCTCGCCGGCGTCCTCGTCCGGGCGCTCGTCGCGACCGCAGCCGGCGCGCAGTGGCTCGGCCCGGCAGGGCTCGGGCTCCGCTACCGCCGCTCGTCTCTCGTCCAGGGTCAAGTCGTCGCGTCCGCCGAGCTCCAGCTCGTGCCGCGACCGCAGCACGAGATCCGCAGCACCGTCGCCGGCATGCAGGCGAAGCGCAGGGAGGCCCAGCCGACGAGCAGGCGGACGTTCGGCAGCGTCTTCAAGAACCCCGAGCACGAGCTCACCGCCGGGCAGATGCTCGACGCGTGCGGCTTGCGCGGCTTTCGCATCGGCGGCGCGCAGATCTCTCCCAAGCATGCGAACTTCATCGAGAACGCAGGCGGTGCCCGCACCGCCGATGCGCTCGCGCTCATCGACGAGGCGCGGCGGCGCGCGCGAGAGCGGTTCGGCGTCCTCCTCGAGGCCGAGGTGCAGCTGCTCGGCGACGTCGAGATCTGACCCAATGCGCTGCCGCCCGATGATCTCGGGCAACCCTGGGGTCAGACCCCTGCTCAAGCACGGTTCGGCCGTCGCGCCTCGACCCGCAGGAGGACGCTCTGCGAGGGCGAACTGCGAGCCATGCCCTCGACCCCGCGTCGCGCGGCCCCGTCCCGGCGCCGAGCGCTCGGCCCTGTCGTCGTGCTCGGCGCGGTCGCTGCGGTGATCGCCGGGCTCGGCTACGTCGCTGCGCGCGAGACCTCGCTCTTCGCGCTGCGGACGATCGACGTCCGCGGCGCCAGCCCCGAGGTGGCGGCGGCGGTTCGCCGGGCCCTGGCCGGCTTCGAGGGCGAGAGCCTCGTCGCGCTCGACGCCGATGAGGTACGGCGCGCGGCCCGGCGAGTGCCGTTCGTGCGGGGCGCCACGGTCGATCGCAGCTTCCCGAGCTCGGTTGTGGTACAGGTCGTCGAGGAGAGACCCGTCGCCGTCGTCAGGCACCGTGAGGACGCGTGGCTGGTGGGAGCGTCGGGGAGGGTGCTCGGGCGCGTCGCCCGCGGCGAGCGCGAGCAGCTGCCGCGCATCTGGCTGCCGGACGACACGCCGCCTCTCGCCGCCGGGCGAGGGCTGACCGAAGCCCAGGGGGCCGCCGCGGCGCGCACGGTCGCGCAGGTGCCGGAGGAGTTCCCGGTACGGATCGTCGCGGCGCGCGGAACGGCGGACGCCATGACGCTCGTCCTTCCCGGGAAGGTCGACCTTCGCCTCGGGGACACCGCGAACCTCGAGCGGAAGCTCGCCGCCGCGACAGCCGTGCTCACGAGCCTCGACGAGGAGCGGGCGTCCCTCGCCTACCTCGATGTCACCCTTCCGACGAGGCCGGTGGGAGGCAGCAACTCTCAAGTCGAAGGTTCAGCTTGAGATTTCACTCAAGTTTTTCCTGCAAAGAGCCGATTGACAGGGATACAGGAGCGGCGTACTCTAAGTCGAACGCTCGAGTAGAGATTCAGCGAAAGAGTGATTGAGAGTGAGAGATCAAACCGGTAGCTACCTCGCCGTGCTGAAGGTCGTCGGCGTCGGCGGCGGCGGCTCCAACGCCGTCACGCGGATGGTCGACGCGGGCCTGAAGGGCGTGGAGTTCCTCGCGGTGAACACCGACGCCCAGGCTCTGCTCATGTGCGACGCGGACGTGAAGCTGCATATCGGCGCCAAGGTGACCCGGGGGCTCGGGGCGGGCGCCGACCCCGAGGTCGGCTTCCAGGCCGCGATGGAGAGCCGGGACGAGCTCAAGGAGGCGCTCAAGGGCGCGGACATGGTCTTCGTCACCGCTGGGGAGGGGGGCGGCACCGGAACCGGCGGAGCGCCGGTGATCGCGGAGATCGCCCGGGAGATCGGAGCGCTCACGGTCGGCGTCGTCACGCGCCCGTTCACGTTCGAGGGCCAGAAGCGCGCGGAGCAGGCCGAGTACGGCATCAGGAACATCCGCGACAAGGTCGACACGCTCATCATCATCCCGAACGACCGGCTGCTCTCGGTCGTCGAGAAGCAGACGTCGATCCTCGACGCGTTCCGCATGGCCGACGACATCCTCCGTCAGGGCGTGCAGGGCATCACCGACCTGATCACGGTGCCCGGGCTCGTCAACCTCGACTTCGCCGACGTGCGCACGATCATGCGCGACGCCGGGTCGGCGCTCATGGGGATCGGGGTCGCGAGCGGCGAGGGCCGCGGCGCAGAGGCGGCGCGGATGGCCATCTCCTCGCCTCTCCTCGAGGCGTCCGTCGAGGGCGCCACCGGCGTCCTCATCAACGTCACCGGCGGCTCGGACGTCGGCCTGTTCGAGGTCAACGAGGCTGCCGAGGTGGTGACGGGCGCGGCCGATCGCAACGCCAACGTCATCTTCGGCGCGGTCATCGACGACTCCATCCAGGACCAGGTGCGGGTCACCGTCATCGCGACCGGCTTCGACGGACGCTACCGGCGTCGGCGCGACGAGCGCGCCGAGCGGGCGCCGGCCCCGGCGGAAGCGACACCGCGGGAGCGCGAGCGCGCTCCCGCCTCCGCCGAGGAAGGCCTCGAGATCCCCGCCGAGGTGCTCGAGGTCCCCTCGTTCCTGCGCGAGGACTAGGAGCGGTCCTGACCCGGACGGGCGCGCGTCCCGGCGCCCTGGCTCTAGCAGGCCACCCTGGCGCTACGAGCTGTCGCAGGGAAGCGCCCGCGCCTTGTCGACCGGACGGACGCTTCGCCCCACGGCGATGAGCTTGGCGGCCCTTACGCCCTCCGAGACGAGCGCGATCGTCGTCCCCCTCTCGCACCACTCGAGGGCGAGACGCCGCTTGTTGATCCGGTGGAGCCGGGCCTTCGTGCCGTGGATCTTCGGCTGGCGCACGATCGGAGCGTCGATCGGCCGGTCGAGGCAGTAGCGCGGGCGCCCCTCGAACACCTCGAGGAAGCGTCCGGCCTCCTGGCCGTAGAACGCGCGCAGCTGCTCGCGCCCGTCGTTCGCGCAGCCCGGGTCGAAGCCGATGACGTTGACGAAGCCGAGGCGCATGCCGAAGGTCTTCGTCGGCTTGAGCACGGGGATGGTCAGCGTCCGGGCCACCTTGGCCCAGCTGCCCACCGCGGCCGGGGCCGCGCCGGCCGGCGCGGCCAGCGCCAGCGCAGCGATCGTGGCGGCGATGCTTGCGCAGACGAGGCGAACGGGCGGCCGCCGCCGTCGGCGCAGTCGGTCAGGCGGGCGACGCGGTCGAGTCTGCACCCGTGCCGTCGCGCTCGTCGCTCGATTCGAGCTCACGACTCCGCTCGCCTCACCCGAGCTCCCCGGGCCGAGCGCTGGGCAACGGCGATCGCGCGGGCCTCGACTCAGCATCAGCAGCTCCTGAGCCTGTTGCGGCCGGCCCCGCCCCGGCACGTGTCGCGCCCGGGGCCGCCCTGGATGCGGTCGTTGCCCGCTCCTCCGAGCAGGAGGTCGTCACCCGCTCCTCCGAGCACGCGGTCGGCGCCGCGCCCGCCGCGCAGCCGGTCGTCGCCGTCCCTGCCGTCGATCCAGTCGTTCCCTGCGCCGCCGTCGAGCGCATTGGGCCCGCCGTCGCCCAGGAGGCGATCGGCGAAGCGCGATCCGAGCACGGCCTCGAAGCCCGTGAGCGTGAGCGGGTCCCCGCCCCCTGACGCAGTCTGGCGCGCGAGGTCGACCCTCACGCCCGCGCCGTGGCGCACGAACGAGACCGTGTCCTCTCCGGGGCCGCCGGCGAGGCGGTTGCCGGGCAGGCCGGTGATGATGTCGTCGCCGCCGGCCCCGTCGACCTCGTAGGGGCCCGGCACTCCGGTCAGCCGGTCGTCTCCGGGCCCGCCTCGGAGGTGCTCGCAGCCCGTCGCGGTGTCCCCCTCCGCTTCGCCGCCCGTGAACGGCGCCGAGCCGGTGAGGTCGACCGCCACCCCCGTCTGGTCGCTGATGTAGGTGAGCAGGTCGGCGCCCTCGCCGCATGCCACCGCATCCTGGCCCGCGCCGCCCATCACGACGTCGTCTCCCGGGCCGGCGTCGACGTAGTCGTCGCCGTTCTGCGCCGTGATCGTGTCGGGGAGGGGCGATCCCAGGATCGTGTCGTCGCCGTCCCCGCCCTCGATGAGGATCGGGTTGAACTCGCGCAGCGAGGAGAACGCCTCGCGCGTCACGGCGCTCAGGTCGAGGAGGTTCGAGCCCGAGTCGCCCGACGCGTTGACCTCGACGTACGTGACGCTCGAGCAGGGTGTCTGGAGCGGCCCTGCCGGGGCTCCGTCGACGGCGACCTCGACCGTCCCGCCGGCTCCGCAGCGGACGACGACGTCGGAGTCGTCCTGGATCCGCAGGAAGAAGACCGGCCCGTCGAGGATCGAGATCGCGTCCGCAGGGGGGGCGCCGGCGAGCGCCGCCGCCGCAGAGGCGACGGCCGCGAACGCGGCGAGCAGGCCGCGCGGCAGGCGGGAGGGTGCAGACGGCGCTTCGTAAGGCATCGGTGACGCGGCCGGGCATGCGCGCGAGCCGGGAGACGGCCGCGCACGGAGCCTAGCAGCGGCCGCCGCGAGCGACGCCCGAACCGCCCGAGCCTTTACGGACTGCTTACGGGGCCGGCCTTGTGTGTGGTGCCGGGGTCGGGTGAGACGAGGCCGGCCCCTTGCGGGGCCGGCCTCGGTGGGTTGTGTGAGCGTGTCCTACGCGGAGGTCAGCGCTCGCAGTTGACGACGACGTCTCCGCGTGCCAGGCCGGGCGAGCCGGGCTTGCAGATGTCGTTGCCGCCGTTGCCGTTGAGGAAGTCGGGCTGGGCGTTGCCGTAGAGGCGGTCGTTGCCCTTCTGGCCCAGGATCGTGTCCCTGCCCTGGCCGCCTTGGATGCGGTCGTCGCCCTGACCTCCCTGGATGGCGTCGTTGCCTTGGACACCGCGGATCCGGTCGTCCCCGGTCTGACCGCTGAGCTGGTCGGCGCGGGGGCCGCCGTTGATGGTGTCGTTGCCGGCGTTGCCGGAGATGGCGTCCTCTCCGCCGCGGCCGTTGAGGACGTTGTCGGCCGAGCTGCCGTTGATGGCGTCGTCGAACGACGACCCGTTCACGTTCTGGATGTCCTTGAGCGTGTCGTTGCCCTCGCCGGTCGCCCTGCCGCGGAGGAGGTTGACCTGGACGCCGACGCCGCCGGCACCGGCCGATGCGTAGTCGGCCATGTTGGTGCCGCTTCCGCCGTTGATGGCGTCGTTGCCAGCCCCGCCGGCGATGACGTCGTTGCCGTCGCCGCCGTTGAGCTGGTCGGCTGCGGCGTCGCCCTTGATCTCGTCGTCGCCGCCGTTGCCGTTGAGCACGTTCCCGGAGCGGTCACCCACCAGGATGTCGTTGCCCGAGCCGCCGTTGACGTTCTCCACGTCCACGTTCGTGAGCGGCGCCTGATCGCCACCAAGCGTCTCACCCGGACACAGCGGCAAGCCCTGCGGCTGCCTCGCCGCCTCGGGCAGGACGATGATGCCGTCCTGGAAGAGGCAGATCTGCGGGGCGGGCCCGGCGACCGGCGCGTCAACGAAGTTGGCGAAGGGGTTGACGACGTCGGTGATCTCCTCGAAGGGGAAGAAGAAGAACGCGATGATCGAGAACGGCGGGTTGACGAGGATCGTCTGCGGGCGGCAGCTGACGCTGAAGCCGCCGACGTTGTCGCCCTCGTTGGTCGCGATGTCGCCGTCGTTGGCCACACCGTCCAGCGAGACAGCCACGGCCGCCGTGCGGTCACCGTAGTTGGCCGTGTCCGCGCCCGTGTTCCCGATCAGCACGTCCGCACCCTGCGGAGCGCTGCTCTGCTCGAAGGTGTCGTTGCCAGGCCCACCCTCGAGACAGTCGTTGCCGCCGTTGTCGGTGAAGACGTTGTTCGAGCGGTTGTTGACGAAGTTCGCCGACACGATGTCGCCGTCGGCGCTCGAGCCGGTGATCACGTTCTCGGTGGTGAAGAACACGTCGTCGAACTCGTTCGAGAGCCCGTCCGCGTTCGTGTCCGCACCATCGTTCAGCGTCGAGATCAGGCCCAGGTACACGACCGTGCGGTTCGTGCGCGCCTCGTAGGTCACCGTGTCGGTGCCAGGCCCGCCGTCGAGCGCGTCCGCGCCGTTACCCAGCGGCCCGTAATCGGGCGAGCCGTCCGCCTTCAGCGGCTTGTTCTCGTCCAGCGTGTCGTCCGCCGGGCCGCCGAGCACGAAGTCGATCCCGAGCCCGCCGGCGAGGTTGTCGTTGCCCGGCGTGCCAGGCACCGAGGCGTACCCGTTCACGTTGTCGCCGTCGATGCAGTCGTTGCCGGGCAGGCCGTCGATCGTGTCGTTGCCGCCCGCACCCACGAGCAGGTTGTCGAAGGCGTTGCCGGTGATGGTGTCATCGCCCTGCGAGCCGACCACGCCCTCGAAGCCGAGGTACGTGCCCTGGACACCCGTCACCGACACGCTCCCGTTCGGGTTAAGCGTGATCGTGAGCGGCCCCGTCTCCGCCGAGAAGTCGACGATGTCGCCGCCGTCGAAGCCGCACTCCCACTGGGCCAGCAGGTCGTCCTGGAACCCGAACACCACCGGCAGCACCGGCACGTTGCCGTCGAAGAACCCGGAGCCGCCACCGGTCACGATCGTGTCCGGCCCCAGACCGCCGATCACCGTGTCGTTGCCCGGGCCGGCGTCGACCGCAAGCGGCACGAACGTCGGGTTGCCCGTCCCGTCGCCGCCCTTCCCGGTCAGGAAATCATCCCCGCCACCGAGACTGACGACCACAAGGTCGATCCCGTCCGTCGCGCATGGACCCGCGCCACCCGACGACACCGCATAGATATCCGCGTCGTCGTCGGCCGGGAACGCGTTCAGGTTCACCATCAGATCGCCGTCGGCCGGATCACGGAAGTAGCACAACGGGTAGTTCGGCGGCGCACCCGGCGTCGTCGTCGGGTTCGGTACCGACAGGCCGTTCGCCGGCCGGCCGTCCCAGATCGTCGAGAAGATCCCCACCGGACCGGTGGGGCTGAACCCGCCGCCGTCGCGGCCGATCGTGATCGCGTCCTCACCATCAGGCTGCACCAGGCTCAACGTGTCGAACCCGAAGCCCAGGTTCACGTAGAACTCGATCTCGTTCAAGCTGCCGCTGAACCAATCCGGGAACGCGCCAGACGGAGCGCCCGGCGCGAACAACCCCGTCCGCGAGTTGATCACCAGCGTGTCGTCGCCATCGGCGCCATTGCTCGCCGGCGAGACGTTGATCTGCTCGGTGTTCAACGTGCTCGCGAACACGAACGCCGCCGGATCCAGACACGGCGCGCCATTCACCAGAATCGCGCCCGCGCCGCCAACCGACACCGTCGCCGTGTTGTCCGTCGGCGCCGCCGCCGGCGGGCTGTCATCCGACACGACGATCTGCACTTGGCCGGTCGCCACGTCGAACGTACACACCACTGACGCCGACGCGCTCGCCACATTCAACGAGAGGAAGAGGCCGAACGCACCGACTACCGCGGCAAGAAGCCCCAGCTTGCGCCGACCCCTTCTCTTTGCAGGAGTACTCATATCACCCCTCCCAATCGCATGACTCTCCTTTCCCAAAGGGGGCGTAGGACGGCGGGGAGCCTACCACCCGCCGCGGACGGAGGCAACTTGCCTGCCGGTGCGCTAACAAAGTCCTTACCCCGTCTCCCGTGCACCGCCCGATACGGGCTCGCGCGGCGCTTTCCTTCCTTCCCGTATCGGTCGCGAGCCCGACTGAGTTGAGGGATCCGGGCTCAGCGCGGGGGAGGGAGGCTCGCACTCGCGCCGAGCGCGGCTCGGACTTGCGCCGAGCGCGGCCGGCGCGGACACTTGCGGGCGGAGGAGGCGTCCGCCCGCCGCGCAGACGCACAGACCGGCAGAAGGAGGCTCGACGTGGTGCAGGAGAGCTACCCCGAGGATCTTCGCTATCACCCGGAGCACGACTGGGCACGAGTCGAGGGCGACGAGGCCTGGATCGGGATCACGTGGCACGCCCAGGACGCCCTCGGGGACATCGTCCACTACGAGCCGCCCGCCGTGGGCTCCGAGATCCGCAAGGACGAGAGCTACGGCGAGGTGGAGTCGGTGAAGGCCGTGTCTGACCTCGTCGCGCCGCTCTCGGGCGAGGTGCTCGAGGTCAACAGCGAGGTCGTCGAGACGCCCGAGCTCGTCAACGAGGATCCGTACGGGGACGGCTGGCTCGTGCGCCTCCGGCTCTCGGACCCCGACGAGGTGGACGAGCTGCTCGAGGCGCCTGCCTACCGGCGGCTGCTCGAGGAGACCTAGTCCAAACTCAAGACCGGTCCAGACTTGTCTCACGCGCGCACGCGCGCGTGAGACTGGCGCCGACGGCTAGCGGGGCGCCGACGGCGGGGCGCCGACCAAGCCGAGAGGCTCTCGGCGAGGGCTCACACCGGCAGCCCGGCGGCCAATAACCTCAACCTCGTCGAGAGGTCGAGATCGCCTTCTCATGCTCAAGGTAAGGTTGAGAGTACGGCGGTCAGGGGCTCCGGATCGGCCGAGGTCGGCGTCCCTCGTGTGCCTGCCTGGGTTCCGGCCCTAGGGCCCCTCGGCGGCGAGGAGGCCCCGGCGGCCGCGAGCTGGCCGCAGGCGGCCTCCACGTCGCGTCCGCGCGTAAGACGCACGGTCGTCGGGAGGCCGGCGTCCTCCAGGACGGCGCGGAACGCCGCGATCGCCGCAGGCGCGGAGCCCTCGTAGGCGCCGGTCGGGTTGTAGGGGATGAGGTTGACCTTGTAGATACGGAGGTCGAGCAGCCGGGCGAGCGCGCGCGCCTGCGCGGGGCGATCGTTGACGCCGCGGAGCATCACGTACTCGACGAAGACCTTCCGCCGCCGCCGGGCGTAGTAGGCGTGGCAGGCGTCCAGGACGTCGGCGAGGGGGTAGCGGCCGTTCACGGGCATGAGCC